>JALZOQ010000030.1 GCA_030913835.1 Actinomycetota bacterium
CGTCAGGAAGGCGTGGCGGCCGACCTGGATCGCGACGTACGAGCCGGCGAAGAGGAGCCCGTGCTCGCCGAAGGCCTCCGGGATCGCCACCGCCATCAACAGGCTCGCGAGCATCAGCCCGATCAACAGGAGTCGTACGGCGATCGAATCCGGGTCGAGCTCGTTCGTGACCCAGGTCGTGTAGTTCCAGGCCCACCAGACGACCAGGAGCGCGAGGCCGGCCTCTGCGACCCCCTCGAGGGTGAGGTGCTCGAGCAGGAAGTGCGAGACCTGCGTGATCGCAAACACGAACACGAGGTCGTAGAAGAGCTCGAGCGTTGTGGCGCGCTGCGCGCCGCCGGGCCGGCGCTGGAAGCGGGACACGGGGTTACATGCCCGTCGCTTGCTGAGGAGGCGCGGCTGAATGCGGACTTTCGCTTATTGCTCGACGCGCCCTAGTACGGAGGCAACACCTATTCACAACTCACGTCTGCATTGTGCAAGCCCGCCCGGAACCCTAGTCACCTTCGAGGAGCGTCCCCTCAGCCCGAGCGAGCTGCACAAGTTCACGCCAATCGTCGGCCGGGATGAACGGCGCGGACTGACCCCACCACCACTTGTTGCGCTTTGGACTGACCACGAAGTAGCCCAATCGGTATTCGTAGTAGCCGACCAATTCTTCTTCTGTCATCGAGACCATCGGCCGCGCGCCTTCGGTGGCAGGCTCCCACCCGATACGTTCGATTCGCTCGAACAGAAAAACCTTCTGCGGATAGTTGTTCTGTCTCTTCAAAGTCACCGCCCGCCGACTCCAGACGACATGACCGTTCCGCTGGATGTCGGGGACCATGAATTGGGGCTCGTCCTCAAGCAGGTGCCGCTTCTCGTACACGATGAAATCCTCGGCGGTCATCGGCTCAGGAAGCACAGGCGGTTCGCTGTCTTCCAAGGGTGGTGGTTCCTCGGTTTCCATGGTCGATCTGGTTCCCTCGAAGTTGTTGACCTAACGTGGCCGTGCGCGCGCTCTTGCCAACACGTACGTCCGAAGCACCGCGGCGATCTGTTCGTGTGGCTACGGTCCAGCCCGATGGGCAATAAAGCCCTGGATCCCCTTGATGATCACACGCTGATGGAGCGAGCGATTGCCCTCGCTCGCCGATCCAAAAGCGAGCACGGCAAGGTCTCGCCGAAGGTTGGAGCGGTTGTGGCCCGTGACGGAGTCGTGATCGGGGAGGCCTTCCGCGGCGAGCTCGCTCCCGGGGATCATGCCGAGTTCACGCTCCTGGAGAAGAAGCTCGCCGACGAGAGGCTGGCGGGTGCGACCTTATTCACCACCCTTGAGCCGTGCACTGTTCGCAATGACCCGAAGCTCGCGTGCGTGGAGCGGATCATCGAGAGACGCATCGCCAAGGTCGTTATCGGGGTTCTCGACCCTAACGACGCAATTTGCGGACGAGGCGAGCTACGCCTCCGGGAGGCGGGCATCGAAGTCGCTCGGTTCGACCCGGACCTGATGACTCAGATTGAAGAGTTGAACCGCGACTTCGCACGTCTCCACGCGGGTGCTCCCCAAGCCCAGCGCAGCAAGGCCCAAACGTCTGATCCCGCAGATCCCGAGCAGATCGGTCCTAATAGCCACCGGATCGGGTATACGGACGAGGGAGACAAGGTCGAGTGGATCCCCGATGAGGACGAACCTGGCGTGTTTTGGCCTCTGCTCCTACGTCGTAACGACGAGCAGATCCTCGAGGCTTACAACGAGCTTTGGGACAAGGTCTGGTGGAATCGTCACCAGGTCTGGCGCCAAAGAGTAGAAAGCAACAAAGACTCGTTGACCGAGGCGCAGGAAGAGCTCTTTAAGACTGCCTCCGAGGCCGCTGCTCGGATCGAGGAGAAGTACGGCCGAGACAACCTGGGCTGGGACGACTTTGAGTGGGGTTTGATGAGCGGACGGATGTCTGCCCTATCGTGGGTGCTTGGCTCCGAGTGGAACGAGTCGTTAGACACGTAGCGTGTGCGCGGACGCCGAGTCCCTCCCTTGTCGCCTGGAGCTCGAACCGGCTAGGTCCTGTAGGTGCCACCACCGCGCCAGCACGAGCACGGATCTCGGCAGCCCATACGCCCTAGGCAATACCGCGTGCCGAGCGGCCCGTTCTACATGCCCATGGCGTGGTACCCCGAGTCGACGTACAGCGTCGTCCCGGTCACGTTCCTGGCGGCGTCCGAGAGCAGGTACGCGGCCGCGTCGCCCACGTCGTCGGCCTCGATGTGCCGGTGCAGCGGCGCGCGCTCCTCGACTATCGCCTCCATACTCGGGAAGCCGGCGATCGAGCGGGCAGCGAGGGTGCGCACCGGCCCCGCCGAGATCGCGTTGACGCGGATGTTCTTCTGGCCCAGATCCCAGGCGAGGTAACGGACCGACGCGTCGAGCGTCGCCTTGGCGACACCCATCACGTTGTAGTGCGGCACCGCGCGCTCGCCGCCGAGGTAGGTCATCGTCACGATCGACCCGGCGCCCGCGGCCTCCAGCAGCGGCTCGGCAGCGCGAGAGCACGCCACGAGCGAGTAGGCGCTGACGTCGATCGCCATCCAGAAGCGGTCGCGCGGGGTGTCCGTGAAGCGGCCCTCGAGATCTTCGGCGGCGGCAAACGCGACGGAGTGGACGAGGATGTCGAGCCCGCCCGCGAAAGTCTCAGCGACCTCGGAGAACACCCGCGCGACATCGTCGTCGGAGCGCACGTCGCACTCGGTGACGAGCTTTGTGTCGACCGTTTCCGCCAGGTCGCGGACGGACTTCTCGATCCGCTCGCCCTGGAAGGTGAACGCGAGCTCGGCTCCGCCGTCTGCGAGCTTCTTTGCGATCGCCCAGGCGATCGAGCGCTTGTTCGCGACGCCGAGGACTAGGGCGCGCTTGCCGGCGAAGAGGTCGGCCACGGCGCGAGTCTAATTCGTTCCACCCGGCCCTCCATCTTCTGAGCTACATTTCCGCTCTTGCGCCGCCTTCTGGCCTTCCTTCTGCTCGCGGCGGCGCTTTGCTCCGTCACTTCTGCGGCCGCGGGGCTCCAGCCGATCCGGCGGACGTTCGGCGAGACCACCGTTCCGCAGCTCCGCGCCGGCGTCGTCCCGATGCCGACCGAACGCGCGAACGGCCGCGTGACCGTGATCGCGCGCCTGAAGCTGCCACCGCTCGCCGCGGCGTTCGCGAACAGCCGGATCTCGGGCTCCAGCGGCACGAGCCGCCTCGACGTGTCGAGCGCCTTCTCGCGCGCCTATCTCGCCCGCGTCGACGCCGCGCAACGCGCCGCCCTGGCGCAGCTGCGCCGCGCCATCCCCGACGCTCGCGCGGGCCGTCGCTTCCGGATCGTGCTCGACGGCATCACCGTGACCTTGCCGGCGCAGAAGCTCGACCGGCTCGCGCGCCTCTCCTCCGTCTCGAGGATCTACGGCACCACACGTTTCACGATGGAGCTCAACCGCAGCCCGTCGATCATCGGCGCGGACGTGCTGCGCGCGGCGACGGGCTCTCGCGGGGACGGGATCAAGATCGGGGTCGTCGACGACGGCGTCGATCCGTCGAACCCCTTCTTCGACCCGTCCAGCTACTCGTACCCGGCTGGCTTCCCGCGCGGGAACACGCAGTTCACGACGCCGAAGGTGATCGTCGCCCGCACCTTCCCGGGCCCCGGATCGGGCGCGCCCGGGAACCTTCCGGTCGACCGCGCGTCCTCGTTCCATGGCACGCACGTCGCGGGCATCGCCGCCGGGAACGAGGGGACGACCGCTCCGCCCGGCCCCGACCATCCGCTGGTGACCGGGCTCTCCGGCGTGGCGCCGCGCGCGTACGTCGGCAACTACCGCGTGTTCACCGTGCCCACCCGGATCGGCCACCTCGCCAACACGCCCGAAATCGTCGCGGCCTTCGAGGCGGCGGTCGCGGACGGGATGAACGTGATCAACTTCAGCGGCGGCGGCCCCGAGGGCGAGCCGACGAAGGATCCGATGATCGAGACGGTCCGGAACGTTGCGGCCGCCGGCGTCGTCCCCGTGATCGCGGCGGGCAACGACCGCGACCAGTACGGGCTCGGGAGCGTCGGCTCACCGGGATCGGCGCCGGCCTCCATCGCCGTTGCCGCTGTCTCGAACACGCACGTCTTCTCGCCGGCCCTGATGGTCATGACGGCCGGCGCGCCCGACTACCTGCGTCAGATCCCGGTCGCCCAGGGCCCCGTCCCGCCCGCCCTGACCTGGGCCGCGGACCAGCAGCTCGTGGACGCCGCGTCGATCGTCGGTCCGCTGGGAGTCCCGGTCGACCGGCAGCTCTGCGGCCCGGCGTCGGCCCCGAACGACCCGGCGCGCAC
>JALZOQ010000034.1 GCA_030913835.1 Actinomycetota bacterium
CCGGCCGAGTGGAGCAGGGAGGTGCCCCCGAGGGCCACCGCCACGAGCGCGAGCGCGACGGAGTTCGCCGCCGCGCGATCGCTGCTTCCGCCGACGGCGATCCGGAAGAGGGCGGCGCCGCCGGCGACGAGGATCCCGCTGAGGTAGAGCCAGCGCGAGACCACGTCCGCGACAGCCGGGCGCGTGCTCTCGGCCCGGAGCACCGAGACCGGCGGCGCCGGGCCTGCGCGGGAACCGATTCTGAAGGCGAACACGCCGCCCTCGACGTGCCCGTCGTCGGAGAGGATCCGCCAGCGGACGCTGTAGTCGCCGTCGCGCAGCTTGCGGACCGGCAGAATCAGATGGCGTCCGCGGGCGGCGAGTCGCGGTTTGCCCGCGAGCACGGAGCCGCTGCCGTTTCGCACCACGGCGTTGTCGGGCCCGACGACCACCTCGTCGTCGAAGACGACCCGAACGACTCCAGGTCCTTCCGCGAGGATCGCCCCGTCCGCAGGGAAGGTCGACACGAGCTTCGCGTGCGCCGCGGCCGCCGGCGCGAGCGCCACGGCGGCGGCAAGCGCGAGGAGCAGGGCGGAAAGCCGGCGCATCTTCATCCATCGTGCCTTCGTCGAGGCCTTCCGCGTGGTTTTGCCGTTCCGAGCCGCCGGGTTAGCATCGTTGGACCCGGCCCCTGTCGAAGGAGATCGATCGTGCCCGCGACATCGCGAACCGGGTGTGCTTCCTCGATGCGGGGCTGATCCTCGAGGAGGGCCCGCCGGCTCGGATCTTCGAGTCGCCCGAGAACCCGCGCACGCAGCAGTTCCTGCAGCGGATCATCGCGACGGGACGCCTCTAAGCAGGGACAGTCCCCGGTCGTGTCCGGGCCGGACGCGACTGGTTTAGGCGCTGAGCGCTTCGAACGTGAGCCGCTGGAAGTGCTGGATCAACGGCTCGCTGGCCACCATGAGGTGGCCATGGTCGAGCGCGCCCGAGCGCAGGCCGCGCTGGACGCCTTCGACCAGGGCGGTGTCCTCGCGGCCGACCTGCGCGTCGAGCTCCAGCAGCTCCGCGATCCAGGCGTCGTCGACGTCTTCACCGAAGAAGTAGTCGAGGAAGCGCGCTGTGCGCTCTGTTCCGGTCGGGACGATTGGGCCGATCGAGAGGTTCGCGCGGCCCGGAAAGACGTTGATCCCCGTGTTCGGCCACAGGAAATGGAACTGGCTGCGCTCGACCTCGCCGGTCGCGAAGCTCGGCGCGGCAGCCGCGCGCACGGGGCCGAACTGGCTCGAGAAGAGGCCCTCCGCCTCCAGCCGGTACGAATCGGGCGCCACGTCTACGACCGCGCTGAAGGTCGGGTGCGCGGTGGCGCAGTGGTAGCACTCGAGGAAGTTCTCGCACGCGACCTTCCAGTTCGTCTCCAGGTCGCTCGTGGCACGGTGGTGAAAGGCGAGCGCGTCGACGTCGACGACCTCGGCTAGGAGCTCCGGCAGGCGGCCGAGGGTCTCCTGCAGCGGAGGCGCCTCGGCGTCCGGGTTCACGAACACGAACGGCCCCCAGGTGTCGATTTGGACGGGCAGGAGCGAGAGGTGCCCGGGGTCGAAGTCGGGCTCGCGGTCGGCCCGAGGAGCAGCGCGGAGCTTCCCGTCCAGGCCGTACGTCCACGCGTGGTAGGCGCACTGGAGCGTCTCGCGCTTGCCTTCGCCCTGCGCGACCTGGTGGCCGCGGTGCCTGCAGACGTTGACGAACGCCTTCAGGTCGTCGTCGCGGGTTCGAGTCACGACGATCGGGATCAGGCCGGCGGCCGCGGTGAAGAACGAGCCTGGCTCGGCGAGCCGGCCGGTGTGTCCCGCGTACTGCCAGGCGCGGCGGAAGATCCGGTCCTGCTCGAGGCGCAGCAGCTCAGGGTCGGTGTACCAGTCGAACGGGAGCGTGGCGCCGCGTGCGAGCGCATCGCCGAGGGCTGGGTCGATGCGGACTGCCATCGGGGCAAATCTAGCTAGCCTCGTCGCCGATGCTCGCCCATTCGCCAGGCTGGCAGCTCGAGCCGGTTGTTCTTGCAGCCGGCGCCCTTGCCGTCGGCCTGTTCGCCCAGGGATTCGTGCGCTTGCGGCGGCGGGGGCGCCGAGACCACGCCGGCTGGGATCGCGCCGCGCTCTTCGGGCTTGCGGTCGCCCTCGTGCTGGCCGGGCTGGTGTCGCCCCTGGACGGGCTCGCCGAGGAGGCGCTCTCGGCGCACATGCTCCAGCACGTGCTGATCGGCGATCTCGCCCCGGCGCTCGCGATGCTCGCACTGCGGGGCCCGCTCTCCTTCTTCATCCTCCCGCCCGGTCTACTCGGACCGCTCGCGCGCTCGCGTGCCCTCCGAGCGGCCGGGCGCTTCCTCCTGCGGCCGCGCGTCGCCTTCGCCCTCTGGACAGCTTCGATCCTCGGCTGGCACGTCCCGCGCGCCTACGGCTACGCGCTCGCGCACCCTTGGGCCCACGAGCTCGAGCACGGTTGCTTCATCTTCACGGGAGTGCTCGTCTGGGCACTCCTCGTCGATCCGGCGCGGCGCGGCGAGCTGACGGTCGGCGGCCGGATCGGGCTCGCGGTGGCGATGTTCGTCGTCGGGCAGCTGCTGACCGACGCGCTTATCTTCAGCTCGTCGCCGCACTACGCGGCGTACCGCGGTGCGCACGGGCTCTCGGCCCTCTCCGACCAGCGGGTCGCAGGGCTCGTGATGATGCTGGAGCAGCTCGCGACGCTCGGGACCTGCATCGCGGTGCTCCTGTGGCCTTACCTGACCCGCCGCAGGCAGCCGGCGCTCGGCCCCGAGCCGGGCTGATGGATCCGTACGCGTTTCGCTTCGAGCCCGTCTTCCTGATCGCGGGCGGGCTCGCCGCCGTCGCGTACGTCCGGGCCGCGCGCCGCGAGCGCCCGCCCTGGTGGCGAATCGCGCTGTTCGCCGCGGGGCTGCTGCTCGTCGTCGGCGCGGTCAACTCCCCGCTCGAGTCGCTGCTCTACCGGCTGCTGCTGATCCACCTGCTGCAGAACGTGATGCTCGCCGACTGGGCGCCGCCGCTGCTGCTGCTGGGGCTCACGCCGGCGATGCGCCGCTCGCTCGCAGAGCGGGGCGGCCGGATCCTGGGCGCTCTCGCTCGTCCCCGCGTCGCGCTACCGCTTTGGCTCGCCGGCTGGTACGGGATCCATCTGGCGCCGGTCTACGACTTCGCGCTCCGCCACGAGTGGGCGCTGAACCTCGAGCACGTGGTGCTGCTCGGCGTCGGCACCCTGTTCTGGTGGCCCGTCCTCGCGCGGGAGGCGAGGCTGCTCAGCACGCCCGGCGCGCTCGCGTACCTCGGCGCGGCCTTCGCGAGCTCGGTCTTCCTCGGCCTCGCGTTCATCTTCGCTTCGACGCCGTTCTACGACTGGTACGTCGCGCAGCCTCGCCTGTGGGGGCTCTCGGCGGTCAAGGATCAGAACCTGGGCGGGATCCTCATGAACGCCGAGCAGACGATCGTCTTCCTCGGGGCGCTCGTCTACTTCCTGCTGAAGCTGCTCGAGGAGGAGCACGAGGTCGGAACGTCCTAAGTGCGTCACCGTCGATCCGGGGCGGTCCGGTAAGGGAGCGCAGACGGACGCGCGAGCAAAGCTCGCACGTCCTGATGTCGGCGCCGCCGAGTCGGCGCCTAGTCGAGGTAGGCGTGCACGACCTCGTCGAACGAGCCGTCCGCCGCGATCCGCCCGTCCTCGACGAGCAGCGCGCGGTTGCAGACCTGCTCCAGCAGCGGATGGTCGTGCCCGGCCGCGACGACGATGCCGCCGCGAGCGAGGATCGCGCGCGACCGCTCCTGAACGCGCTCGCGAAACTCGTGGTCGAGCGCCTCGTGCACCTCGTCCAGCAGCAGGATGTCGGGCTGAGCCTGGTCGACCACGGCAAAGCCGAGCCGTGCCAGCATCCCCTGCGAATAGCTGGACACCGGCCGGTCGAACGAATCGCCGAGCCCGCTTCGCTCGGCGACCTCGTCGACAGTGCGACGCGCCTCCGCTCGCGACAGACCGGCAAGGACGCCCAGCAAGAGGGCATTTTCCCGTCCGGTCAACCTCGCCAGCAGCCCGGCCTCGATCGAGAGCAGGGAACCCAGTCGCCCGCGAATCGTGAGCCGACCCGCGTCGGGCTCCAGGATCCCGGCGATCACGCGCAGGAGCGTGGTCTTGCCGGCGCCGCTTCGCCCGATCAGCGCCACGGCGTCGCCGCCGGTGATGTCCACGCTGAGCTCTCTAAGCCCCCAGTTCTCGGTCACGCCGCGCCGCACGCGGGCCAGCGCGGGAGTCGTCAGGCGGAGCTGGCGGTCGAAGTAGAAGCGCACGCCGACGTCCTCGGCCACGATCGCCGCGGCGCTCATGACACGACCTTCGCGAACTGGCGCTGCTCGCGGGCGTACACCGGCAGCCCGATCGCCAGCAGCACGAGTGCGAACCCTGCGGGCACCAGCAGCTCCCATACGGCGGGTCGGTGCCCGTAGAGCAGCACCGAGCGGTAGCCCTCGAAGACGCCGCTCAGCGGGTTCAGGCGCAGCAGAGTCGCAGCGTCGCCGCCGATGAGCGAAAGCGGCACGAGCCCGGGAGCGAGGAAGAACAGTGTGCGGACGAAGCTGATCGCGAACTGGCGCAGGTCCGAGAACCAGATTCCGACCAGCGAGGCGATGTAGGCGACCGCGATCGCGAGCAGGATGTTGACCGCGACGACTAGCGGAAACCAGACGAGTGCGGCGGTCGGGGCGATTCGGTAGATCCCCATCATCAGGATGAGCAGGAGAAAACTTGCGGCGAACGCGACGGTCTCGGTCAGCACCCCCGAGGCCGGAATGAGCCCCCGCTCGAAGCTCATGTTCAGGATGATCGACCGGCGGAGGTCGACCGCGGCCATCGCGTTCACGACGGACATCATCAGGAGCTGGAAGGGGACAACCGCGCAGGCCAGGCTGAGCCCGACCGCGAACCCGGGCCGATCGAGCACGACCGAGACGAGCAGCAGGTACACGCCCACCAGCGCAAACGGGTCGAGCAGCCACTTCAGCAACCGCATGCGGCCACGGCCGTAGCGGGCGCGCAGATCGGACTCCGTCAGCGCGAGGAGCAGCTCGAGGCGACGGCGGAGAGACCGCCGGTCGGGGGAGACCCGGTCGGCCGTGCGCTCCGAAGAGGCTACCGCGGTTTCCACGCCGTCCACCTGGATACCGTAGACGGATGACCGTCCGGCGTGAGGCGAACCGGCAGGCGCGAGGGCCTTGGGTGGAATGGCTGGGGCGGCTCGGCCTGCTCTCGATGGGCGTGTCGTTCGGCATCGTCGCGGTGCTCGCACTCGGGCTGGCCCTCGGCTTGGGCGGAAAGGCGACCGACCGGCAGGGCGCGCTCCAGGCCGTTGGGGGGCACCTCGTGGGCAAGCTGCTCTTGAT
>JALZOQ010000057.1 GCA_030913835.1 Actinomycetota bacterium
GGCTCGTGCGGCGCGGAGCGGCCGAGCTCGACGTCGAGGTCCCCGAGGAGCTCGTCGCCTCGATCGCAACCCATGCCGGCGGCGACGCGCGCAACGCCTACAACATCCTCGAGCTTGCGACGCAGACGGCGCGCGCTGCGCAGGAGCCGCTCGCGGCCACGCACGTCGAGGACGCCGCGCGGAAGCGCCCGCTCGTCTACGACAAGGGCGGCGACCAGCACTACGACTTCACCTCCGCGTTCATCAAGTCGATGCGCGCGTCCGATCCCGACGCAGCCGTCTACTACCTCGCCGCGATGCTCGAGTCTGGCGAGGACGCGCGCTTCATCGCTCGGCGGATGATCGTCCTCGCCTCCGAGGACATCGGCAACGCAGACCCGCGCGCCCTGCTCGTCGCGGTCGCGGCGGCCCGCGCAGTCGAGCACGTCGGCCTGCCCGAGGTGCGCCTGACCCTTGCGCAGGCGGCGATCTACCTCGCGAACGCGCCGAAGTCGAACGCGAGCTACAAGGCGATCAACCGCGCGACCCAGGACGTGCAGGAGCGCGGAAACCTGCGCCCGCCAAAAGCCCTCCGCGACGGCAGCTATTACGGCCGCAAGCTCGGGCACGGCACGGGCTACATCTATCCCCACGACGACCCGGCAGGGTTCGAGGTCGACAACCTGCCGGACGACTTGAAGGGGACGCGCTACTACGAGCCGAAGCGCGAGAGCGGCGAAGAGAAGCCACGTTCACCTTGACACTCGTTCCGCAAAGTGCGGTACTTCTGTATCTATGAAGATGACCGCGGAAGACTACGCTGGCCTCCCTGTGGCCGAATCGATCCGCCTGATCGACTTCGACGACGCGGAGGTGGTGACCCTCGAGACGTTTCCGCCGCTGGAGATTCTCGTAGTCCGCGGCGAGAAGCCATATCTGAACATGTCCGTCGCACTCGTGCCCCGCGTCTACATTCGCCAGCCCGAGTACTGGGGCATCGAAGTCGTCGGCTCGACGAACGGTTTCGTCCTGCCGGCGACAGCGCCTTACACGGTGTCGCTGAAGCTCGCGGGTCTCGTCGGCACTCGCGGGATCGAAGTGGTCGGTGCAACCAAGACGAAGACCATTGACCTCACCGCCGCCGACGGACCTGATCTTCCCGAACCCCCGGAGTGAAAGCGAGGAGAGCCGGTGGCCGAAACGCTTGCCCATCGCAGCCAGGTGCAGGCATACACGTTCGCGAGACACCTCGTCATCGCAGCCGAAGGCGAAGTCGGCGAGTCATGCGTGAACGTCGACATCGATGAGAGCGTCGACCCGTCCGATCGCGGCGTGCTCTACCGCCTCGTCGAGCGGCGCGACCCTCTCGCTCTGTGCCTCGAGGTGATCACGCCGTACAGAGTCAGCGAGACCTTCGGGTTTCGCAGCGCAGAGCCGCCCACCCAGGTGCGGATCGAGCACGCGGAAGGAATCGACACAGTCGAGGTCGAGATCGTCCGATCGGAAAACGGAATCGAGACCGACAACGGAGCGACCTACACGGGAACCTCGCGGCGCTTCTCGTTCCAAGAAGCGTTCAGGAAGGCCGTGCGCCAGCTACCGCCGAAGCAGATTCCCGATCTCCTCCGCACGGTCGAGGTCACACGCATCGGCGGCGCGTTCGGCGGGCTGATGGGGATCCAGCAGCTGACCGTGGAGATCAAGGAAACGACGCCCGGCGTGGACTCCTAGTCTGAGCCTCGCTCGATGCGGCGAGCCATGAACTCGCGCATGTCCGCGTACTCGTCCGGCAGCGCGCGGTACGCAGCAGCTTGACGCGCCATGTCGTAATCGGTGCGGCGAAACTCGAAGTCGCCGCCGTCCGGGCGGAGCGCCCATGCTGCCCGGACGTCGCCGTCGAGCGGCATCCCGACGCTGCCCGGGTTGACGAGGTCGGTTCCGTTCGGCCCCGGGCGCCGGAACTGGAGATGGCTGTGCCCGAACACGACGGTGCGGCCGCGCACGCCGTCCAGCATCTTCTCGTCCTCGGCGCCCCAGTCCCGCGCGAAGCTCTCCACGTCCGAGTGCGGCGAGCCGTGGACGTAGAGCACGCCGTCGACCTCTGCCTCCGTCGGCAGTTCGTAGAGCCGCTCGACCTCGTTCGCGAGCTCCTGCGCGATCAGCTTGAAGGTCGGCGCGATCTCCGGGACGTTCTCCGGCGGCTCGGTCAGCCAGCGCTCGCCGTTCCCGCGGATCCACGTCGCATGCTCGAGCTCGCGCAGGCGCGCGAGCGTCGCGCTGCCGAGCGGCTCAGGCGCCACATAGTCGCCTCCGAGCAAATAGCGCTCGGCCCCGGCCTCCTCCGCCTCGCGCAGCACTTCCTCGAGCGCCGGCAGGTTCCCGTGGACGTCGTAGAGGATCGCCAGGAGCGCCACTCAGTCCGAGCCTAGACTGCTCCGGATGCGGCTGCACCTTCACGAGTGGGGCGACCCCGACGCGCCTGCCGTCATCTGCCTACATGGGATCACCGCGCACGGCTTGCGCTTCCGGCGCTTCGCCGAGGAGCGGCTCGCAGATCGCTTCCGCGTGCTCGCGCCCGATCTGCGAGGGCACGGCCGGTCCGAGCCGGAGCCACCGTGGACGTTCGACACGTTCGTCGCCGACGTGCTCGAGACGATCGATGCCGCAGGGGTGGGCTCCGCGGCCTGGCTCGGACACTCCTTCGGTGGTCGGCTCGTGGTCGAGACCGCCGCCACCGCCCCGGAGCGCGTCGAACGGGCCGTTCTGCTCGATCCGGCGCTCCACGTCCTCCCGCACATCGCGTTGGACAGAGCCGAGACACCGCGCCAGACCTTCGCGTCCCCGGAGGAGGCAGTCGCCGCGCGCCTCGAGACCGATCCGCAATCGCCGCGCGAGTTCATCGAGGAGGACGTCGAGCAGCACCTCGAGCTCGCGGCGCACGGCCGCTACCGCTTCCGTTATTGCCGCAGCACGGTGGTCTCGGTCTACGGGGAGCTTGCGACGCAGCCCCCGCCCCGCGAGGCGGTGCAGGCACCGGTCCTGATCGTGTACTCACCCGACTTCGGGCTCGTCCGGGAGGAGCACCTAGAGGCGTACTCCGACGCAGAGATCCTCGCCGTGCCGGGCGGCCACATGGTCTACTGGGACGCCTGGGAGCAGACCGCGGACGCGGTGGAGCGGTTCCTGGCCGCGTAACCGGTCTCCTTCGGCGGGTCGACCGGTCGTTTCAGACGGAATCCCGGCTGAGCCGGGCTTCCTGAGAGCGGCACCGCAAGCGGCGCCCTTAGAGAATTCGAGCGCCTAGAGCGCTCGCGACCAGGTCGACCGCCAGCCGGGCCGTCTCGTTCTCGCGGTCGAGGATCGGGTTCACCTCGACCACCTCCAACGACTGGGCCAGACCCGACTCGGCGACGAGCTCGAGCGTGAGGTGCGCCTCCCGATAGGACAGGCCGCCGCGGAACGGCGTCCCGACCCCGGGCGCGACGTCCGGGTCGAGCGCGTCCATGTCGAGGCTGACGTGGACGAAGCCGGGCCCGGAGATGTGTTCGAGCGATTCGCGCACAGCTATTTCGGCACCGTTGCGGTCGAGATCGCTCATCGTGTAGACGAAGACGCCGAGCTCCTGCATGAACTCCCGCTCGGCGGGATCGAGCGACCGGACGCCGAGCAGCGCTACGCGGCTGGGCTTGACGGCCGGCAGCGTCCAGGCGTCGCTCTCGAACTCCGGACCCGCGAGACCGAGTGCCGCGGCGAGCACCATCCCGTGGACGTTGCCGCTGGGGCTCGTCTCGGGTCGATTCAGATCGCCGTGGGCGTCGATCCAGAGCACACCGCCAGGCGCTCCGTGCGCGCGCCGAAGGCCACCGAGCGTCCCGAGAGCGACCGAATGGTCCCCACCGAGCACGAGCGGCTCGTAGCCGTCGCGCACGGCCTGCTCGACCAGCCCCGCGATCCGCTCGCACGTCGCCTTGATCTGCGGCAGGAACCGCGTGCGCTCGTCGCCCACGTCGGCGGCCTCCGCGACCGCGGTCTCGACGTTCCCGAGGTCCACGACCTCGCGGCCGAGCTCCTCGAGTCGTGTCTTCAGCCCCGCGTACCGGATCGCGGACGGGCCCATGTCGACGCCACGGCGATCCTGTCCGAGGTCGAGCGCGGCGCCGATCACCGCGACAGGCTTCATTTCTTGCGCCATCGCATCAAGGCTACTGAGCCGCTCGACGCGGATGCCGGCTTCGCCGGTGTCCGCACTCAGTCGCTCGCCGACAGGAGCGAAATCTCATGAAGTTGGGCGCGAAGCGCGACTTCATGAGATGAGTGGCGAGGGCCGGGATCGAACCGGCGACACCACGGTTTTCAGCCGTGTGCTCTACCAACTGAGCTACCTCGCCGCGGTGCGGAAGTCTAGCCGTCGCAAAGAGCGACAATCTTCCAGGTCGCGGCCTTCGCATCGGCCCGCCGACTCCATAGGTTCGCTCCCTCAGTCCCTGCGTCAGAGGAGGAGTTCTATGGCCATGATGACGGCGGTTAAGGGATCCCTTCTGGAGCGCCGCTTCCGCTTCGCCGAGCACGGCACCACGCTCGCGTGCGACACCATGGCCGGCGTGACGACGTTCGTCGTGTGGGCCGGTGTGCGGCCCACACCTTGTGTACACAGGCCCACACCGCCTTCTGGGGCACCCCGGAAACGGACCATGAAATTTGGGCCTTGCCTTCGCGCCGCTCGTCCGTACGGTGCGAGTGAGGAACGGACTGCGGATACGAACGGCGCACGCTTGCGGGGGAGCGGCCGCCCAATCGGGGGATCAGGCGGCTGACACGGGGAGCTTGCGGGCGAGGAGGGACGTGCCCCTCCCGCCCGCCAGCTCGACGAAATCGGTGAAGTTGCGCGCGGCGAGTTCTCGTCGCAGGCGCTCGGGCGGGACGTAGATGGGGGTCTGCGACCCGCCCGAAAAGCTGAAGACGACGTAGCCGCCCGGTGCGAGGACCCGGGCGGCTTCGTCGAAGAACGGGATCATGTTTGCGTGGGCGACGAGATCGAACGACTCGTCCGCGAACGGGAGCTGCGCTGCATCGCCCGACTCGAACCGAACGCGACCCTGCAGCCCGGGCGGGGTCTTACGTCGAGCGTGCTCGACCATCGAATCCGCCAGGTCCACGCCGACGACCTCGGCGTCCGGAAAGCGCTCGGCGGTTGCGAAGGCGGCGGCGCCGGTTCCCGTCCCAACGTCGAGAGCACGCGCCGGCGCGACGGGAATCGCCTGCAACGCGGCATTGTGGGCCGCCAAGTGGTCCGGCATGAGAATCGTGTCCCACTGGGGAGCGAGCTTGTCGAACTGACGGCGCATGGGTCCACGGAAGAGCCGCCACAGCTGCGGCTTCGCGAGCACGGTGTTCGTCGCGGTACGGGCGAACCTCTGTCCGAGCATCCGGCGGATCACGGCACGTCCACGTCGATTCGCAGCTCCTGCCCGGGCCGGGCGCCGAGCAGGTCTGCCGCGTTCCCCCCGGAGATCGCGATCGAGACGTTGCTGTACGAGTCTTCGTAGAGGACGAGGTCGCCCGGCCGCGCGTCCGCAAAAGTCCGCGCGGCGACGGCGTAATAGCGGTCGCCGCCGAGATCGAGCTCGACCCGCCTCCCAGGCGAGACGCCGACCGAGTCGAGGTGCTCGCGGCTCACGTTGAGCTGGATGTTCCCGAAGTGGTCGACGTAGAGAACGGTCGCTCCGATGCGCGCGCGGCCGACGTCCGCCTCGGGCAAGTCCAGCCGAACGAGCGCGTCCGCTGCGAGCGGCGGGCCGAGGTCCCCGAGCGCAACGCCCAGGGCGAGGTGGGCGGCGGCCGGTGCGAACAGGTCGCGTCCGTGGAAGGTCCGGGAGACCTGGTCGAGCGCGTATTCCGGATTGGCGAGCTCATGTGCCTCTGCGATTCCGCCACAGCGGTCGGCCGCCGGAAGGAGCAGGCCGTTGTCCGGCCCCACGAAGGTGCGGCCGTCGCCTGAGCGCAGCGCAAGCGGCCGCCGAGCGCCGCCGACGCCGGGGTCGATGACTGCGAGGTGCACCCCCTCGGGCATGTACGCAACCGTATTCGCGAGCACGAGCGCCCCCTGGAGCACCTGCTGGGGCTCGATCCCGTGGGTGATGTCGATCACCTGCGCGTCGGGCGCGATTCGCTTGATCACCCCGTGACACGTCCCGACGAAGTCGTCCTGGAGGCCGAAGTCGGTCAGGAACGTGATGACGCTCGGCACGCGCGGAGGTTACTGCGCCACGGCGGCCACGGCGGCCACGAGGCCCTCGAGGTCGTGCGTCGCCGCCTCCCCGACCACGCGTACGCCGAGCTGTTCGGCGACGCGGGTCGTCTGCGGGCCGATCGAGACCGCGGGAACCCCGGCGCCGAGCGCCGCAAACGACCGCGCGGCGGAGGCGGAAGCGAGCACGACGAGGTCTCCCGCCGGCGGCTCGTCGGGTTGCACGAGCACGGTGTCGTACAGAGCGACGAAATCCGCGCCGAGTCCATCGATCAGCGTCCTGCGCGCGCCGCGCGCGGCCGCGACGAGGACGCGCCCCGGCAGCCGCGGGAACTCGTCGAGCAGGCCTTCCTGCGTCGAGACCTGCGGGACGAGCTGCGGCTCGAGGCCTTTGGCTCGCAGAGTCTCCGCGGTGCCCGGCCCGACGGCGGCCAGCTTCGGCAGCGGCCCGGATCGCCGCTCGGCAAAGCGCTCCGCGCCGTTCGGGCTCGTCAGGACGACCCAGTCGTAGCCGGTCGTGTCGACGGGATCGTCGCCCGTCGAGACGATCTCGATCAGCGGGCAGCTGACGACCTCGTGTCCGAGCGCCTCGACCCGCGCCACGAGCGGGCCCGCCTGGTCGCGTGGACGGGTGACGATCACGCGCATCGAGCGTTCACGCGCCCGCAGTCGGAGCGCCGTGCGCCGTCGCAAGCGCAGCCAGCTCCTCGGCGAGGCTCGCCGGATCATCGCCGCTGCGGCGCTCGATCCAGCTGCCATCCTCCGCGGCGACCAGCGCGGTCAGCACCCTGCCGTCGTGGTACGCGGCGACCGGGGCGAGACAGCCGCCGCCAATCGCGGCCACGCAGGCCCGCTCCGCCTCCACCCTGCGGCGCGTCTCCGCATCGTCCGCCTCGGCTACGAGCTCCTCCTCCCCCGCACGCACCTGCAGCGCGAGGGCGCCCTGCCCCGCCTCGGGAAGCAGCTCCTCCGGATCGAACCGGTGCCCGATCTCCGCTGCGAGCCCGAGACGCTCGAGCCCGCACGCGGCGAGCACGATCGCGTCTAGCCCCCGCTCGCCGCGCTTGCGGAGCCGCGTGTCGATGTTCCCGCGCATCGGCTCGATCGAGAGCGTCGGCTCCAGCGCGAGCAGCTGCGAGCACCGCCTGATCGACGCAGTGCCCACTCGCATCCCGGGGCGGATCGCACCGGCGCCGCAGAGGGCGTCGCGCGGATCCTCGCGCTCCGGGTACGCGCCCACCGCCAGCCCCGACACGTCGGTCGAGGTCATGTCCTTCGCGGAATGCACCGCGACGTCGATCCGACCGGCGAGCAGAGCCTCCTCGAGCTCCTTGACGAACACACCGCGCGAGCCGATCTCGCCGAAGGGCTTCGTGCGGTCCCGGTCGCCCGCGGTCGTGATCGGGACGAGCGCGATCTCCACCCCCGGCCGGCGCAAGCGCTCGACCGCCAGCCCGGCCTGGGTGATCGCGAGCCTACTGCCGCGGGAGCCGACGCGAATCAGCACAGCGGAAGCGGCCGGCCTTCGGGGCACCGCACGTGTGGGCACCTCGCGGCCGAACGCGAACGAACGCGGTCGGAGCCTGGACGGGGAGCGGCCGACCGATCAACGAGGCCGATTTCAGCGCTGCTCCTCCTCGAGACCGAACAGGTGCCGCACCGCTTCAGCATAGACCACCCCATCGG
>JALZOQ010000071.1 GCA_030913835.1 Actinomycetota bacterium
ACCCAGAGCAACCAGGGGCCGTTGACCGCGACCCAGAGGTGGACGAGCGCGGCGCGGGAAAACGGCGCTAGTTTCCCGTCGGGCGGTATCACCACCTAGTGCTTGGCGCCGTTCGACCGGTTTCCCACTCCTCGCTGCGGCTTCGCCTGTCGACGGTCGAGCCACACAAGCGGTGCGTTCCGACTACGGGCACGGCTCACTGGCTCAACTATCTAGGACGATCGTCCGTCGGACACCTATCGTCTCGCGCATGAGGTCAAGTTTCGCGTTGCTCAAGGTCGGCTGAGAAAAGATCCTGTTCTCAAGCGTCGATGTTCGATTTGAGTCCCACGCGCACTGAGGCGACGTGCAGACGAATCTTGGGTCGCTGACTACAACCGACTTCATACTGCATCTGGGGCACCATCCTTGCGGCCGCCCCGTTAGCGTCCAGTCAATCGCAGCCATCTACTCCTCCTTGTCAGGGTTCCATCGCCATCTGCTTTTCGGCCTGCTGTCGCCAGTTACCGAAGAATCGCGTGAATGCCAAGCTCTTGACCCCCTCGAATCGCCGGACCACGACGCCATGATCCCGGAGTATGACCTGTGCGTCAGTGTCCGGGTATGGCTCGAAGTAGACGACCTGTGTGATCCCGGCCTGGAGGATTTGCTCAGCGCAGAGGAAGCAGGGCATCGTCGTCACGAACATGTGACATCCCGTGAGATCTTGTTCTGACGCGGAGAGGATCGCCCGAACTTCTGCATGGATCGCCGTGCAACGGGTCATTGCCCGTTCTGGAAACATCGACTGCAATAGACCGCGCTTGCAGCCGTTGCACTTGTAGGGCCATTTGAGAGCGCGTACGTCTTCACCGCAGTGGGGGCATTGCTTGTAGCCACTCTTCTCCCAGACTTCTTTCCGCCAGATGTCCCGGTAACACATCTCATAGTGGAGATAGCACGGCTTCATCCAGTCCGGATTTTCGTTGAACCCAACCCCGACGACTCGAGCCGCGCGCTTGAGTTCGTCTTCCTCGATTGAGATCAGCCGAGATTCTCCGGGTCGGACGATGACCGCGCCTACGTTCCTCTTGAGACATGCCGAACCAGTGGCTGTGTTGTACGCGAGGTGCATAAGGAACTCGTCGTCGCTGGGGCGCCGACTCGGCCCCTCGCAGAGACGTAGGAAGTCTTGAGCTTTGCTAAGGAGCGCGTGACCTGCTTTTCGAGCGGTCTTCTCATCGCGGTCGTTCGTGATCAAGAAGTCTGCAAGGTCCATGCACTGCTGGACTCGCTGCCCGTGATCTTCCGGGGCTTCGGCGTCGCGTGAACTTGTGTCGTCATAGTCGGCCCGAGTCCAGTCCTTCCATTCCTCGGTTTGCTCAAGTCTCGACCATCGTTTGGCAGGAGGCGCATCGACGCCAACTAAGAAGAAACGCTTGAATCGGCGCCGGAGCCACTCGACCTCACCTGGATTGCGAATGCCATCGAGGACAACATGGGTCACGGGTCCAGGGCCCTCGTCAATCCTGGTGGCTGCCAACTCGACCCAGTACGCCAGATTCGTCCGGCGCAACTCATCCCCGATGTCCTGTTTTACGATTCGGTGCGGGACGTCCAAACCACCTCGCCCCGCCTCTTGTTCTCGACGGACCCACTCTTCCTCGATCAACGTAGAGATCCGAAATCGCTCGAAACCCAAATCAGCAGCCAACGCGTCTGCCAGGGTCGTGCAACCGCTTCCGAATGCCCCGGTTAAGCCAAGGACGATCGCGTCATTGGTGATCGCCCCGCCCGGTGCGCGATCACGGATGACGTCCGCCGGTAAAGGAGGAGGAAGTCGGGCTTTTGCCCCAGGCTGACCATCTGTGCCCGTCTCAGACAGGTCCTGCGGAGGCAAGTCCATGGGATACGAAGGTTAGCGCCAGTTGGCTCAGATGGGCTACAAGTTTGAGACTGCAGGCGCGGTTCGGCGAAGAGTCGACCTCGGATTCGTTGAATCCTTGAAGGTTGCCGGTGCGGCGGCGACCGCGTTAATCCTCGGCCGAGAGGTGCTTGAGCGTCCAGCCCATGCTGTCGAGCTCGCGGGCGAGGCGTTCTTTGTCCCCAATTTGTCCCCGAATAGCTCGATCTAAGACGCCGCTGGGTGGACGGAGCAGGCTGAAATCGACCAAACTGTGCCAGCCTCACGTCGCGTTGCCGAGTTGCCATGCAGAAGGTCGTGGGTTCGAGTCCCATCATCCGCTTCTCTCGAAAGGCGCGACTGCGGATCCGGGAAACTAGGTGGGTGGCGACCGGGCGGAGCAGCGAGCTGCGGGATCTGGCGCAGCGCGTCGTGGATGCTCTTCCGCCCGACGTGGCCGAGGAAGCGGTGCTGACGGGCAGCGTCTCGCGCGGGGTCGCGGACGAGGTTTCGGACATCGAGATGCTGATTGTTACGCCGGAGCAGCTGGAGCTCGCGACGTGCTTCGAACACGCTCGCGCCGCGGGCCTCACGGAGCTCGACACCTGGGGCGCGCAGGACACGCCGGCCCGGCGGGTCTCCGGCTACCTCGAAGGCGTCCCGCTCGAGCTGATCTGGTGGTCACGGGAGCATGCGGAGTCGTCCGTCGACGCGCTCTTCCGCGGTGAGGCTTCGTCGACGGCCGACGCGCTCGCTTACGGGGTACCACTGCGGACGTCGGGGTCGCTGGCGCGGTGGCAGCTGCGTCTCCGCGACTACCCACCGGAGCTCGCGGCCGCGCGGATCGAGGAAGCTGCCCTGACCTGGGGCGGGTTCACCCCTGCGGGGTTGCTGACTCTCGCCCGCCCCGAAGAGCGGCTCGCACTCCTCGAGCGGATGCTCGACGACGCGTCGCGCGTGCTCCAGATCGTGTGCGCGCTCAACCGCGTCTGGCAGCCGACGCACAAGCGCCTCGCGACGCGCGTGGCGCCGCTCGCCGTGAAGCCCGAGCGGCTCGCCGAGCGGATCGAGGACGCGCTGACCGAGCCGGACCCGCGACGGGCGCTGCTCGTCATGACGGAACTGCAGGCCGAGACGGTGGCGCTCGCCCCTGACGGCCCGAACGTCAACCGCTCACGTCGGTGGCTCGCAGCGGCCGTGGAGGTGCTTAACTAGCCCGGTCCGACTCGGGAGGTGACCGCGTGACGCTGGTCTGGTTCGTGATCTGGTTCATCTTCGACAGGATCGGCGACCGCGAGCCGCTGACCTTCGACCCAGTCAACTTCTGGGCAGGTGCGCTTCTCCTCACCGCCGCGCTCGACCTGGCGCGACAGCACACGCCGAAGTCCCCGAAGCGGAGGCGCGACGAGCCGGGCGTAGGCTAATCGGGTCTGGCGAAATACAGGCAGTGCACGAAGTCCCAGCGTCGTAGCGGCCTCTCCTGCCCCTCGACGATCAGCACCACCTCGCCCAGAGCACGAGGAAGTCCTCCTGCTCCGCCTCCCAGTGGTACATCGAGTTCGCCTCGCCGGGCGAAAGGATCTGGAGCGACATCCCCAGCATCGGGAAGTACGTCTCGGCCTCGAACTCTCGGTCTCCCTGAGCTCCGCCTCGGGAACCACGGTGAGACGATACCGCGGCGTCATCATGCGCTTTCAGATCGCGTTCCTACAGCTGGAGCACGCCGATGCCGCCCCACACGCCGAAGCCCCAGTCGTCGCCTGGGTCGGTGAACTCGACGTGCGGGTACCGGTCGCGGATCTCCAGCCAGAAGCGGTCGACCTCCGCGCCGAAGTGCTGGTGGGTGAGGATGTCGTGGAACGCCACGAAGCCGCCCTTCGCGACAAGTGGCGCGTACAGGTCGAAGTCGGTTCTGACACCGTCGTAGCTGTGATCTCCGTCGATCATCAACAGATCGATTTCGCGCCCGGCGAGGAGCTCTCGCAGCCGCTCGACCGTCTCGGGCGCGTGCGAGTCCGTTCGCAGGAACGAGAGTTGCTGACGTTCCCGCGCGAACTCGGCGAGCTCGTCAACGGGCGGGAGCGGGCTGTCGAGCATGGCGCCTGGAAGGTCGATGCTGACGATCGTGGCGTCGGGCTCGGCGATCTGGCACCAGCCCCAGAGCGTCCCGCCCAGGTACGAGCCGATCTCGACGACCGTCCGCAGCGGGCGGCGGCGGAGGTACGCCAGCGTCGGCGCGAGCTCGGTCACCTTCTGGATCGCGTGCCGCCGGCGCACTTCCCGCGCGATCTGAATGTCGTGCCGCCAGCGACGCGGGTCGAGTGCGGCGGTTCGGGCGATCGAGGCGGGGCTCGCCGGCCGCAGCATCCGGTGTATCGCGCTGCCGCGCGGCCCGAAGTCCTCGAATCCGGTCGGCGCCTCCAGCTCGGCCACGCGCTGCGATTGTAGGGCGATGAGCCGAGTCGCGCTCTTTCCATTCGTGTCGGGCGGCGTGCTCGCGCACCTCGGCGCATGCCTCAGCGTCGGCGAGGCCTTGCAAGCGCGTGGTCACGAGGTCTTCGTCGGGGTCGACGAGCCGCAGGAGCAATTCGTCGCCACGGCCGGGTTGCAGTCGGTGCGCGTGGCCGAGATCCCCCACGGGCGGCTCCGCCCGGACGACATCGGCGTCTATCGCGACGGCGCGGAGATCGTCGACTGCACGCGGGCCGACATCGCGGTCCTCGAGCAGCTCCGTCCAGATGCCGCGGTCATCGACGTGCGGGGGAGCGCTGCGCTGGCCGCGGAGACGCTGGGCATCCCGCACCTCTCGCTCATCCACCAGATGGCGTGGTCGGGCGCTTGGCGCGATCCGCATCCGTGGCGTCGACGCGCGCGCTGGATTCGCCGTCCGCAGCGCGCCGGCGCATTCGTGCGGCTGATGCTGGATCCCGATCCGCTCGGCGTGAAAGCGGTCCGGCGCGCCTGGGCCGAGGCGCGCGGGCTGCTCGGACTCGCACCGGCGTCGAGCCTATTCGAGACGGGCAACATCGCCTGTGCCACGACGCCCACGCTCGATCCCATGCCCGCGCTCCCGGAGAGGTGGCGCTGGGTCGGGCCGATCACCTGGTCGGCCCCGGGCGACCCGATCGAGCGCGGGGGCCGGCCGCTCGTCTACGTGACCCAGGGCTCGACCGGAGACGCCTCAACGCTTCGCCGTGCCGTACAGGAGCTCGCCAGCGCTCCGGTGGACATCCTCGTCTCGACCGGCGGCCTGTGCTCGCCGGACGAGCTGAACGCTCTTGCGCCGAACGTCAGCGCCCGCCGGCTCGTCTCGGGCCGCGCCGCGATGGAGGCGGCCGACGTCGCCGTCGTCCACGGCGGCCACTTCACGACGCTCGAGGCGCATCTGGCGGGGACACCGGTCGTCGTGATCCCGCTCGGCTACGACCAGTTTCTCTGGGCCGACCGCGTGGAGCGGCTCGGAACCGGGATCTCGCTCCGGGAGCCCTATCTCCGCGGCGCGATCCGCCGGAGCGCACTGCGCTTGATCCGTCGGGGCCGGTATCGCCGCGCTGCGGAGGGGATCGCCGCCGAGCTTCGTCAGTGGGACGGGCCCGGCGCAACGGCGGACTTTGTCGAGGACCTTCTCCGCGCCTAGAACCCCCGGGCGCGTCGCGGCGGTGCCGCGAGGACCGGTTCCCCGCGATAGAAGAGGCGCCGGGCGCGGCCGAAGCCGATGTAGCTGAGTGTGCCGACCGTCTCGAAGCCGAGCCGCGCGAAGATTCGGTGGATCCGGTTCTCCGGATGGAACGCGGCCAGGACGTAGTACGGGCCGGGACCGCTGAAGTAGCGGAATACGTGCGGCCACATCGCCCGGTGGAGGTTGAGCCCCCGGTTCTCCGGCACGGTGAACAGGTCGTAGAGGAAGCCAACCCCGGAGGGCATGCGGATCTCGGCCTTGAGGTAATCGATGTAGGCGCGCTCGGTGGCGATCCAGCAGGCCTGGACGAGCCTCCCGTCGACGAAGGCTCCGTAGCAGACGTGCCGGCATTCGAAGCGCCGCCGCAGCTCACGCTCGTCGGCGTCGGGTCGCAGCGCGAGATACGCGGCGAGATCCTCCGGGCTTAGGGGCCGAAACGTCGCCGGCAGAGTCGGCTCGACGTCGCGCATCGAGAAATCGAACGGCCGCCGCATCAGAATCATCCGCCGGTAGACGAGCT
>JALZOQ010000098.1 GCA_030913835.1 Actinomycetota bacterium
CGTCCTTCACCGTGGCGGACACGGCAGAAAGCTCCTCGAACTCCGCCCCGGTCGCGCCCGCCACGATCCGGGCGAGCGTCGTCTTCCCGACGCCGGGTGGGCCATAGAAGATCGCGGAACCCATCCGGTCTTCCTCGATCGCGAGCCGCAGGGCGGAGCGCGGGCCGAGCACGTGCTGCTGGCCTGCGAACTCGTCGAGGGTCGCCGGACGCAGGCGCAGGGCCAGCGGCGCGACGGCCGGACCGCGTTGGCGGGCCGCGTCGGAGAAGAGATCGCTCATCTGCGACGAGTATTCTCCCCCTCGTGGCCATCGACACCACGCCGATCGTCGATCGGCTCGAGCTCGTCATCCTGCTCGCCCGCGACATGGAGCGGTCCGCCGCCTTCTACCGCGATCTGCTCGGGATCCCGCTCGAGGGCGACGGGCAATGGCAGGAGGCCCGCTTTGGCGGGGGAGCGGGCTTCGCGCTGCACCCGTGGTTCGAGGACGGCGGCGCGAAGGAGCCCTCGTCCGGGACGATCCACGTCAACCTCGCTGTCGCCGACTTCGACGCGGCCGCGGCGCGACTCCGGGAGTCGGGCGCCGAGGTGCACGAGACGATGCGCGAGGAGTGGGGCATCGCCGGCTATCTCCTCGACCCGGACGGCTATCGCGTCTACCTCT
Organism: Actinomycetota bacterium; assembly: GCA_030913835.1. Taxonomy (GTDB): domain Bacteria; phylum Actinomycetota; class Thermoleophilia; order Gaiellales; family Gaiellaceae; genus UBA5186. The sequence continues at coordinate 665 of JALZOQ010000098.1, forward strand.
TCCAGCCCCCCGCGTAATGGCGACCGAGACGGAGGACTTCTCCGAGCCGATCCTCCCGGGTTCCGCGCCCAGCGACTACGAGCGCTACCTGAACACCGAGGAGCTGCTCTCGCTGCAGAAGAAGCCGGAGGAGCGTGTCCATCGCGACGAGCTGCTCTTCCAGACCGTCCACCAGTCGTCGGAGCTCTGGCTCCAGCTCGGCTGGAACGAGGTCGAAGGCGCGACCGAGCTGGTCGAGGGCGACGACATCGCCGGCGCCCTGCGACTGCTGCGCCGCTCGCACCTCTGCCTGCAGTTCGCCACGACCGCGCTGGACATGCTCGAGCACATGTCTCCGTGGGAGTACCAGGAGATCCGGCGCGTGCTGGGGCACGGGAGCGGCTTCGACTCCCCGGGCTTCCGCCAGATCCGGCGGGTCTCGCCACCGCTTGGCCAGGCGTTCTGGAAGGCGCGGGAGGCGGCCGGGCTCTCGCTGCTCGAGGTCTACACGCGCGGGCGCGAGCACGAGGACCTGTACCAGCTCGCCGAGGCGCTGGTCGAGTGGGACGAGCGCGTCACACTCTGGCGCATCCACCACTACAAGGTCGTCGCACGCATCATCGGCGACCAGGTCGTCGGCACGCAGGGGACGCCGGTGGAGGTGCTTGGCCGACTGATCCACAAGAGCTTCTATCCCGAGCTCTGGCAGGTCCGGAACGAGCTGACGGCGCTGGCGCAGGAGTCCGACTGAGCAGCGCCGCCGAGTGCTGGGGCTCGGCGGACTACGAGCGGCTGACCGAGCGCTTCGCCCCGATCCACGACGAGGTGGTCGCGCGCCTCGACCCGGCTCCCGGCGTGCGCTGGCTCGACGTCGCGACCGGCACCGGCGCGGTCGCGATCCGCGCTGCGCAGGCCGGAGCGGAAGTCGTGGGGATCGACATCGCGCCGGGGATGATCGAAGGGGCGCGTGCGAAGGCGACCGATCTCCCGATCACGTTCGAGGTGGGTGACGCGCAGGCGCTTCCCTACGAGGACGCGTCCTTCGACGTCGTCACGTCGGTCTTCGGCGCGATCTTCGCGCCCGATCACCGTGCGACCGCGGCCGAGCTCGGACGCGTGAGCCGCGGGCGCCTCGGCTTCACGTCGTGGCAGCCCAGCGAGGAACTGAGGGAGCTGTACGGTCGTTTCGGGTACGACACGCCGGAAGGGCGGGAGCCGTTCCGGTGGGGTAGCGAAGGCTACGTCGAGGAGCTGCTCGGGCCGTACTTCGCGCTGTCGATCGAGCCGCGCACCTGGGTGCTGGAGGGTGCGTCCGGTGAGGAGATCTGGGAGCTCTGGTCGCAAGCGGCGCCGCCGTTCAAGGCGCGACTCGCCGAGATGGAGGAGGACACGCGCGAGGCCTTTCACCAGGCGTATGTGGAGTACTGCGAGACCTACCGCGTCGGCGACCGTGTCGCGGTGCCGCGCGAGTATCTCCTGGTGCTCGGGGAGCGCCGGTAGTGGCGACCGTGTCACGCGGGGCGGAGGTCGCCGAGCTCCTCCAGCGCCTGATCCGGCTTGACACCGTCAATCCGCCGGGGAACGAGACGCGCGCCGCCGAGCTCCTACGCGAGTACCTCGAGCCGAGCGGCGTCCAGTGCGAGCTCTATGCAAAGGTGCCCGAACGCGCGAATCTGGTCGCCCGCATCCCCGGCAAGGGCGGCGGCCCACGGCTCGCCTTTCTGTCCCATACGGACACCGTGCTCGCGGACCCGGCCGAATGGCAGGTCGACCCGTGGTCGGGCGAACTGCGGGACGGAGAGATCTGGGGTCGCGGCGCGCTCGACATGAAGGGGCAGGTGGCGGCGAGCGCAGTCGCGATCGCCTCGCTCGCGCGGGAGGGCTTCGAGCCGGAGGGCGACCTGATCTTCATCGCCGCCGCGGACGAGGAGGTCGGCGACGGCTTCGGGCTGCAATGGCTCGTCGAGGCTCATCCCGACGCCGTTCGCGCCGAGTACTCCGTCAACGAGGGAGCGGGCGACCGCCTCGAGCTCGGCGGGCGCGGCTTCTACCTCTGCGCCACCGCCGAGAAGATGACCTCGCCCTTCAAGCTCACCGTCCGCGGCCGCAGCGGGCATGCGTCCATGCCGGGGATCGCCGACAACGCGCTCGTCAAGGCGGCGCCCATGCTCGAGCAGCTGGGGAAGTACAGGCCCGAGCCCCGCCTCGAACCGGAGGTCGAAGCGCTCGTCCGCGGTCTCACGGGCAGCGACCCGCCGCCGCTGGACCAGATCGTCTCGCTCGCGAACTCGATTTACCCGCAGCTCGGCGCATTCGTCGAGCCGCTCCTGGCGCTGACCCTCTCGCCGACGATGATCTCCGCGTCGCAGAAGCGAAACGTCATCCCCGCCGTCTGCGTGATCGAAGTCGATTGCCGGCTGCTCCCCGGCCAGCCACGGCACGAGGCGGAGGCGATCGTCCGCGGCCTGCTGGGGGAGGCCGAGTACGAGCTCGAATGGCTCGACGCCCACGGCGGGACGCGCTCGCCCATCGAGGCGCCGCTGTTCGACGCCGTCGACTCGTTCGTCCAGTCGGTCGAGCCCGAGGCGCGTGCGGTGCCGGTCATCGTCGCCGGGTTCACGGACAGTCACTGGATGCGACAGGCCTTCGGGACGGTCGCGTACGGGTTCTTCCCGTCCAGGGCGATGGATCCCGAGACGGCGGCGCTCTTGATCCATTCGGCGAACGAGCGCGTCCCGGTCGCGGATCTCGAGCTCGGCGTGGACTTCTTGCGCCACGTCGGCACGGCTGTTTGCGGCTAACCTCGAAGAGAGATGGAGCGCGAGGAGAAGATCCGGCTCGGGGGCATGGCCCTCCCGAACGGCGTGCTCGTGCATGGGCCGACGGCGTGGGCGTGTGCGGTGCGGCTCCCGAACGGCGGGCTGAAGGTCGTCGCTGAGCAGAAGCGGTTGCGCGCCGCCAACGTCACGACGCCGATCCTGCGCGGAGCGGCCAAGATTGTCGAGGTGATCGCGCTCCTGCCCCGCGTCCGCCGGGCGGTGCCCGAGGCGCGGCTGCCGTTCGAGCGGCCTGCAGTCGCGGCGTCGATGGTCGCGAGCGCCGTTGTCGTGCGGGTCGTCCGTGACTCCACGCGCCTCGGACCGGTCGCACGCGAGCTCGTCAGCGGCCTTCTGTCGGTCGCGCCGGCCGCTCTCGCGCTAAGGGCGGGGGAGCTCGCCGCGTACCACGGCGCCGAGCACGTCTCGATTGGGACGTACGAGCACGGCGAGCCCCGCGAGAAGGAGCACGAGCGCTGCGGATCGCACCTCGTCGGGCCGATCCTGGCCACGACCGCCGTCGGCAACGCGCTCGCCTCGCAGGCGCCCTTGTACCTCCGCGGCCCGGCCCGGCTCGCGTCCTCCGTCGGCGCGCTCGGCGCGGCGGCCGAGATCTTCTCCTGGATGGTGCGAAACCCCGAGCATCGGCTCTCGAAGGCGCTCGCGCGCCCAGGACACGAGCTGCAGCACCGGTTCGCGACCGCAGAGCCGACACCCGAGCAGCTCGAGGTCGCGAACGCCGCGCTCGAGGCCTGCCTCGACCTGGAACGTCGCGGTGGCAGTCGAGGCTGAGACGAGGCGGCGCCTGCCGCCGGAGATCTTCGACCTTCCCGTCGAGAAGATGCGGAAGGGCTACTACACCGACGCCTACTTCAACCATGCGCGAGAGACCCTGCTCGCCGACGGCCGGCGTCCGCGTGTCCTCATGCAGGTCTTCCAGCGCCACGACGCCTATCTGGGCGGCATGGACGAGGCGATCGCGATCCTCAAGCTCTGCTCCTGGGACGGCTTCGAGCGTCTGACCGTCCACGCGCTCTACGACGGCGACAAGGTCGAGCCGTGGGAGACGGTCATGACGATCGAGGGGGACTACACGAACTTCGCCCACCTGGAGACGCTCTATCTGGGCACGCTCTCCCGTCGCACGCTGATCACGACGAACGTCGTCCGCGTGCTCGAAGCGGCCCAGGGAAAGCCGATCATCTTCATGCCGGCACGGCACGACCACCATCGCGTGCAGACCGGAGACGGGTATGCGGCGTATGTGGCCGGCCGGATCGTCGGCGCTCCGATCGGCGTCACGACGGATGAGCAGGCCTCGTGGTGGGGCGGTCAGGGCGTCGGGACCGTCCCGCACTCCTTGATCGCCGCCTACGGCGGCAACACCGTGCTCGCGGCGACGAAGTTCGCCGAGTGGGCGCCTGCCGAGCTGAATGTCGTGGTGCTCGTCGACTTCGAGAACGACTCGGTGCGCACCTCGCTCGAGGTCGCCCGCGCCCTCGGGCCGCGGCTCTGGGGAGTCCGGCTGGACACGTCCGGCCAGCTGGTCGATCGCTCGCTCTGGAACGAGATGGGCGACTTCGACCCGCGCGGCGTCAACGAGCGGCTCGTCTGGAAGGTGCGGGGGGCGCTCGACCGCGACGGCTTCGAAGAGGTTCGCCTCGTCGCCTCGGGCGGGTTCACCGCGCAGCGGATCTCGGCTTTCGAGTCGACGGGCGTTCCGGTCGACGCATACGGGATCGGCTCCTCCCTGATCCGCGGCTCGAACGACTTCACCTCCGACATCGTCCTCAGCGACGGCCGCCCGGCTGCGAAAATGGGTCGGCGGATCCGGCCGAACCCACGCCTGGAGCTCGTCGAATAGCACTCGAGATCCATCCCGTGACGAGCGAGCGCTGGCGCGACCTCGCTGAGCTCTTCGAGCGAAAGGGGCCGCGCGGCGGGTTCCCGATGACTGCGGGCTGCTGGTGCATGTGGTGGCGGAAGCGCACGGGCGACCCCGCGAAGAACAAGCGCAACATGCGCACGATCGTCCGCGCCGGGAAGGAGCCCGGGTTGCTCGCGTACTCCGCGGGAGAGCCGATCGGCTGGGTCTCGATCGCGCCTCGCGAGGAGTTCGGGCAGCTCTTCTCGTCCCGCGTTTACCGGCCGCACGACGACGACGCCGGCGTCTTCTCGCTCGTCTGCTTCTACGTCGACAGGCGCGAGAAACGACAGGGCGTAGCCGGGGAGCTCCTCGACGCCGCCGTCGCCCACGCGCGCCGCCGTGGCGCGAGCGCGATCGAGGCGTATCCCCACGCGAGCGATCGCCGCGACTACATGGGCACGAAGGATCTCTTCCGCCAGGCCGGGTTCAAGCGTGTGGGCAACGCCGGCAAGCGGACGATCGTGCGTTTGCCTCTTCGGTCTCTGCCGAGCGAAGCGAAGGCACTAACCCACCCCGGCG
>JALZOQ010000111.1 GCA_030913835.1 Actinomycetota bacterium
GTAGTCGCCTGCAGCGAGGTACGCGCTCGCACGACCTGCCTCGGAGCCCGGCAGGTCCGAGCCCGCCAGCACGTCGTCGGCGAAGCGGACGTAGTCCCGCGCCTTCAGCAGCGAGCCGCCGCCGGACTTCGACTCGGGGTGCACCCGGTACAGCGCTAGGCGGTCGGCAACCGTCGCCACCTTGCCGGCCCGCCCGACGCCGAGGGCGAACTCGAAGTCGAACAGGTAGTGGCCGTTCTCGTTCAGCGGACCCGCGAGCTCCCACGCGCGGCGCCGGAAGAGCGATCCGGGCTGGACGACGTGGTTGGCACAGGCGCGCACCATCGTCTCGAGGTCGAACGGCCGCGGCTCGAGCGGGAAGATCTCGGCCCCGTCCTCGTCGACGAAGAGCGCCTCGCCGTAGACGAGGAGCGTCTCTGGATCACGCTCCAGCTCCTCGACGACGCGCGCGATCGCGCCCGGGAGGAGCACGTCGTCGGAGCTCAGCCAGCCGAGGATCTCGCCCTGCGCCCGCGAGAAGCCCTTGTTCAGCGCATGGGCCTGGCCACGGTCGGGCTCGCTCGTCCACCACGCCAGGCGGTCCGCGTGACGGCGGATCACGTCGACGCTCGCGTCGCTCGACCCGCCGTCGACGACGAGCACCTCGAGCGGCTCGTAGTCCTGGTCGAGAACGGAGCGAAGCGCCTCCTCGAGGAACCGTCCTTGGTCGTACGACGGGACGACGACGCTAACGAGCGGCCGGGGCACCGGCGACGAGCTCCTCGTACAGCTCTGCGTAGAGGCGAACCTGCCGGGTGACTGTGAACTCCTCCTCCGCGACCTCGCGGCAGCGGCGTCGCAGCCGCTCGAGGAGCGCCGGGTCGCCGAGCAGGGTCGCGATCCCGCGCGCGAGATCGTCGACGTCGCCGAAGCGTGCTTCGTAGCCCGTCTCGAGGTGCCGGACGACGTCGGTCACGCCACCCCGGTCGAACGAGACGCACGGCGTGCTGCAGGCGATGCTCTCGGGCGCCGTCTGCGTCAGGACGTCCGCGAGCGTCGGCACGGCGAAGAGGTCGGCCGCCCGGTAGGCGTCCGCCAGCACGTCCTCGTTCGACAGCGTGCCGAGCGCCCGGTGCTCCACGTCGCCCGAGACCACCCCGCTCCCCGCCAGCACGAGCAGCGGCGGATCGTTCATTCGCCGGAGTGCGGCGATGAGCAGATGCAGCCCCTTGCGTCGCTCGTTCAGGTCCGCGGCCGCGAAGAAGACGATGCGGCGGTCGAGCGGGAGGCCGAAGCGACGGCGCGCCTCTTCCTGCGGGCCGGGCCGGAAGGCATCAGTGTCGATCCCGGTGGGGATGTGATGGGTCGGGAAGCGGCAGAGCAGCGGGCTCTCGCGCACGAGCTTCGCCATCCAGCGCGACGGCACGACGAGGCTCAACCGCGAGCGGGAGTAGACCGCGTCCTTCAGGCGCCAGAGGAGCGCGGTCGTGTCGCGGGAGAGCCTCGGATATTCCCCGAGGTACGGACAAGACCCGCAGCCGTGGCGCCAGCGCTCGCAGTCGAGCGAGTACGCCACGTGGCCGGTGAGCCCCCACTGGTCGTGCAGCTGCCAGACGACCGGACGGCGGCTCGAGAGCCGCGGCAGCGCCGTGAAGCCGAAGTAGCTGCCGTGCAGGTTGTGCAACTGGACGACGTCCGCGTTGCGGAACCATCCGTCCGTGAGCACACCGAGCGACGAGGGGTAGAACACGTACTGGAGGCCGAGCCGGTCGAGGAGCTCGCCGGATCCGCGGTCGAGCGTGCGCCAGGCCACGTTGCGCTTCAGACGTCGCACGGCCGGGTCGGCCGTCACCTTGCGCCCGACCAGCATGCGCGAGCTGTGCCCGAGGCCATTCAGCCCGGAGTGCAGCTTGTACGCGGCACGGCCCGCTCCGCCGGCGGCGTCGGACTCGCTGATGTGCAGGATGTTCAAGCGGCCAGGCGCTCGTAGAGGTCGATGTACCGCTCCGACTGGCGCGCGAGGCTGTAGTCCGCGAGCGCGGCCTCTCGCGAGGCGGCACCGAGCCGCGCGCGGAGCTCCTCGTCGCCTAGCAGCAGCCGCAGGCCCTCGGCGAGTCCGGCCTCGTTGGCGGTCGAGGCGAGGTAGCCCGTCTCGAGGTGCCTGACGGCGTCCGGCACGCCGCCGGTCGCAAAGGCGACGCACGGTGTCCCGCAGGCCATGCTCTCGATCACGACGTTCGGCAAGTTGTCGGCGAGCGTCGGCAGTACGACCACGTCGGCCGCACGGTACGCGTCCACGAGCAGCCAGTCGTCGTCCAGCGTCAGGAGTCTCGAGTCATGCTCGAACGGAACCGCACCCCCGGTGGCGGCGACTGCGAGGAGCAGCGGGCTCTCGAGCCCGCGCAGCACGTTGTCGAGGAACTGGTAGCCCTTCCGGGGCTCGGTCAGATCGGTGGCAACGAAGAGGACGATCGCCCGATCGATCGGGAGCCCCAGCCTGCGCCTCGCCTCATCGCGCGGCCCCGGCGAGAACATCTCCGTGTCGACCCCGTAGGGAATGTGGTGGACGGGAAACCGGTCGAGCAGCGGGCTCGCGGCCACGAGCTGGGCGAGCCAGCGCGACGGTGTCACGAGCTCGAGCCGCGACCGCTCGTAGATCGCACGCTTGTGCCGCCAGAGGAGCGAGGTCGAATCGCGCGGCAACGCGGGGTATTCCCCGAGGTACGGGCACGACCCGCAGCCGTGGCGCCAGCGCTCGCAGTCATAGGAGTACGCCACGTGCCCGGTGAACGCCCACATGTCGTGCAGGAGCCAGACGATCGGCTTCCTGCGGCTGAGGAACGGCAGCGCCGAGTGGCTGAAGTAGCTCCCGTGGGTGTTGTGCAGCTGGATCACGTCGGCCTCGCGAAACCAGCTGTCGCCGCTGACCGCGAACGAGGAGGGATAGAAGGCGTACTGCAGGCCGAAGTGGTCGAGAACGCCGCCGGAGGCCCGATCGAGCCCCCGCCAGGCGAGGTTCCGCTTCAGCCGGCGCACGTCGTTGTCGGTCGTCAGCCGGCGCGCCACGAGCATGCGCGAGCGATGGTTGCGCCGCCGCAGATCGTTGTGCAACTTGTAGGCGGCCCGCGCTGCGCCCCCGGCCGAGTCGGACTCGCTGATGTGCAGCACGTTGAGGGGCAACCCGCGGGCTAGCATAGATTCCGGTCTCTTCCCGAGGCCCCAACCATGGCCGACCGCCCACGCACGCCCGTTTTATTCGTCCACCACCGCAGCGAGCTCGGCGGTGCGCCCGCGTCGCTCTCGTATCTGATCCGAGAGCTCGACGGGGAGCAGTTCGAGCCGCACATCTACTGTCCGCCCGGACCGGCCGCGGAGCTCTTCCGCGAGTCCGGCGCGCGGGTCCATACCGGCGCGGTCTCCGGCTTCACCCACATCTGGGCGAGCACCTACCGCGGGCGCCGCTGGCTGCTGTTCGCCCGCGAGCTCGCCCTCCTGCCACAGCACGTCCTGCAGTTCCGCCGCGAGCTCCGCCGGCACCGCTTCGAGCTCGTCCACTTCAACGACTCGCCGCTGATCCCGGCGGCCTGGCTCGCGCGGCACGAACACCTTCCCGTGGTCTGGCATCTGCGCTCGGCCCTTCCGGACGGCGGGCGCGACCGGCGCTCCGCGTTCGTCCGCGCCGCCATCAAGCGGTTGGCGACCACTTCGATCGCGATCAACCACGACGTCGGCAACGTCTTCGGCGTCGGTTCCACAGTCGTCCCGAACTCGGTCGACCTGAACCGCTTCCGTCCCGGTGATCAGGAGAGCGCCAAGGCCGCGCTCGGGCTGCCCCGCGAGCGGCCGGTTGTCTCGTACTTCGGCTTCGTCTATCCGTCAAAGGGCTTTCGCGAGTTCATCGAAGCGGCCGCGCTGCTCCGCGACCGCGGCCTCGAGGCCAGCTACCTGATCGTGGGCGGCGCCGTCCGCGGCGAGGAGTTCTTCCGAACGGTCGTCGGCCGCGGCCTGCAGCTCGCCGACCTGACGCGCGACTACGAGTCGGAGGCGAAGCAGCTCGTGGACGAGCTGCGGCTGTCCGAGGTCGTGCGCTTCGTGGCGTTCACACAGGACACCGCGAACCTGTACCAGGCCAGCGACGTGGTGGTCGCTCCGTCGCAGGGACCGGAGCTTGGACGTCCGGTGATCGAGGCTGCGGCGAGCGGCGTCCCGGTGGTTGCTTCCGGCTCGCGGACAGGCGGCGGCGTCGTGGTTCCGGGCAAGACCGGCATCCTCGTCGACGACTTCGGGGTCGAGACGCTCGCCGACGCGGTCGACGGCCTGCTCAGGGACCCCGAACGTCGCCGCGCGCTCGGGCGGGCGGCGCGCGAGCACGCGGAGCGGAACTTCGACCCGGCGCGAAACGCACGGCGCATAGAGGGCATCTATCGCCGGATCGCGCCGGTCCGCGACCGGATCCCAATCCTGTACGTCCACCACCGGCCGCAGCTCGGCGGGGCGCCCTCCAGCCTCGCCCAGCTGATCCGGCACCTCGACCGTCGTTTCGAGCCACACGTCTTCTGCCCGGAAGGCCCGGCGGCTGAGCTGTTCGCCGAGGCCGGGGCGACCGTCCACACCGGCGACGTCTCGATCTTCGCCCACGCGTGGGACAGCCCGTACGAGGGCTTGCGTTGGCTCGTGCTCGGCCGCGAGGTCGCCGCGCTCCCGCCTCACCTACGCCAGCTCGAGCGGCTGATGCGCGCGCACCGGTTCCCCCTCGTCCACCTCAACGATTCGCCGCTCGTCGCGGCCGCATTCGTCGCGAACCGCCACGGCGCGAAGGTCGTCTGGCACCTTCGCTCCGCGCTCGCCGGCGAAGGTCGCGACCGGCGGAGCCGCGCGATCGCCTCGCTGATGGAGCGGTGGGGTGACGCTGCGATCGCGATCGACCGGGACGTGGCGGCGCGCTTCCCGATCCGCCTGCCACTCACGATCGTGCACAACTCCGTCCGCCCGCCCGCGGCGCCGGCGTCGACGGACGGCGCAGGGAAGCGCGCTCTCGGCTTGCCGCTCGACCGCGTGGCCGTCGGCTTCGCCGGGTTCGTGCGCCGGCAGAAGGGGTGGCCGGAGCTCGTCTCCGCCGCCGAGATCCTCGTCGACGAGGGGTCGCCGGCGCAC
>JALZOQ010000114.1 GCA_030913835.1 Actinomycetota bacterium
ACCCAGGGTTCCCCCGTGAGCCCCCTCCTTTCGCCATTCGCCCAGCCATCGCCGGCTGACGCTACGGCGGGATGAACCCGCCTCCGCTTTCGTGACTTCGTCTAGCGGACGACGGTGAACGGTCGACTCAAAAATGGTGAACGCGCGAGGCCGTAGCGCCACGGGCGATCGGCCGCCCGCGAGATCCCGATGCGTGGCCCGGTGACGACATCGGGTTCACGCGCGCGCGGGAGTAGGCGGAACGGCGCGCGGTCGAGCGCGAGGGCGTCGTGCTCGCGCGTGATCGCGAGCGCCTGGCAGAGCTTGCCGGGCCCCGAGCAGAGCGCACGCTCGTCCTCCGTGCCGCGACGCTCGCGCATCTTGTCGAGCCCGCGGGTGGGCGCTAGCGCGCGCACGAGCGTGGCTTGCGGGTCGCCCTCCTCGCCGCAGACGAGGTTGAGGCACCAGTGGATCCCGTACGAGCGGTAGACGTAGGCGTGGCCGGGCGGCCCGAACATGGCCGCGTTGCGCGGGGTCAGCCCGCGGTGGCCGTGGCTCGCGGGGTCCTCCCGGTCGTAGGCCTCCACTTCGACGATCTGGCCTCCGACCCCGTCGACGAGCAGCGCCATACCGATCAGCTCCGGCGCGACGTCGTGCACGGAGCGAGCGAAGAAGTCCCTATTCACGTCAGCTTGTCGCGCTTGGCGTCGTAGCGGAGGAGCGCCGGGAAGGCGAGGCACGTCAGGATCGTGCCCGCAACGCACATGATCCCGCCGGAGACGATCGAGAACCGGAGGCTCGTCAGCGAGGCGACGATGCCCGCCTCGACGTTGCCGAGCGTCGGGCCACTGGCGACCTGCGCGAACTCGATTCCCGTCAGCCGGCCACGCATCCCCTCCGGAGTGGCGGTGAGCATGATCGTCGAGCGGAAGACCGCGCTGATGTTGTCCGCCGCGCCGGCGACCGCGAGCAGGACGAGGCCGAGCCAGAGCGAGCCTGCGAAGCCGAACGCGGCGATGGCGATTCCCCAGCCGATCGCTGCCACCGCGACCGCGAGCCCCTGCCTGCGAACGTGCGGAATCCAGCCCGACGTCAGCGAGGAGATCAGCGCGCCGGCGTACGGCGCGGAGTAGAGGTAGCCGATCAACGTCGGATCGCCGTACTTGTGCGTCGCGAGCGCCGGGAAGAGCGCCATCGGCATGCCGAAGACCATCGCGTTGAGGTCGACGACCATGAAGCCCATGATCACCGGCTGCTTGCGCACGTAGCGGAAGCCCTCGACGATGGAGCGGAGGCTCGGTCGGGCGGCGCCGACGACCGGGGCGATCGGCGGCAGCGCCAGGATGCTGGCGATCCCGATCACGAATGTCGAAAGGTCGATCGCGTATGCAGCCGTCAGCCCGACGAGCTTGATCGTGATCCCCGCCGTCGCCGGCCCCGCGACCGAGGTGAAGCTGCCGGACACGCTCTCGAGCACGGCCGCGGCGGGGATCTTGTCCTCCGGGACGAGACGGGGAACGATCGAGCGCATCCCGCCGATTCCGAGGCAGAAGAACGCGGCGGCCAAGAAGCCGAAAACGAAGCAGGCGGCCACCGACGGCTCGTCGAGCGCCGAGTTGACCACGAGCCCGACACCGACGACCGCCATGCCGAGCTGCGTCCAGATGAGGAGGCGACGACGGTCAACGGCGTCCGCGAGCGCGCCGCCCACGAGGGTGAGCGTGAGGAGTGGGACGAGCTCGACGAACGCGAGCAGCCCAACGAGGAGCGTCGACTGGGTGAGCTCGTAGACCTGGTACGGCAGCGCCACGAGGACGAACTGACCGCCGAGGTCCTTGATCGTCTGGCCGGCCCAGAAGATGCGGAAGTTGCGCGAGATCCGAAGCGGGCTCGTGTCGATCGCAAGCCGCGCGAACCGTGTGCGGACGCCGGGGCTCTCGACGCCCGGTGGGGTCTCGTCCGGCTCGGTCAGAAGAGCTTGTGTGTCTCGGACGGGCGCGAGGTCTGCTCGAGCAGGCGGCGCGCCCGGCGGCCGAGATCGGTCAGATCGACCTTGCCGGTGTCCACCTGCTCGGCGAGGCGCTCGGCCAGTCCGAGCGCTTCGTCAAGGATCGGTTCGGCGGCAGACGCGTCCTCGCCCATGTCGTGGAGGATCGTCCGCTCGGTGCGCGACGCCACGATCGGGTCGGCGACGCCCTCGATCCACACGCGCGTCCGCCGCCCGTCCCCCCGCTCGTCGCCGAGCAGCGGCTCGAGCGCGTAGATCTTGTCGGCGCGCGCCCACTTGCCGAAGCCGAGGAAGACCATCCGCGTCGCGTCTGCCATAGCGGGATTATTGCGCGTGGCACCACTGGCGAGTCGGGCCACGTCACCGCCCATTACCCCACCCTAGGGAGGGGACCCGATCCGCCCGCCACCCACCGTGAGCGTAGCGCTGCCGGTGGCGCCCTCGACGCCGAACTCGTGCCGATTGTGTGACGATTCGTCCCCAGCCGGCTGTGGAGGACGGCTACTCGAAGAACGTGTCCTCGTGCCGGTAGGGCGGCGCGCAGCAGCACAGGATCCTCAGCGGGCGCTGGCCATCGGCGCGCAGCTCGTGCCAGGCGCCTGGCGGAATAGCAATCGCGTCGCCGCCCGCCACTCGCCTCCGCTCCCCGTCCAGCTCCATCTCGCCGGCGCCGTCCAGCACGAAGTAGATCTCCTCGCTCGCGCGGTGGTAGTGGCGCTGCGTCGCCTGCCCGGGGGCCAGCGTCGCCTCGGCGAGGCTTTGGTTTTCGACGCCGCCGGTCGGCAGGCCGAAGAGCTCGCGAATCGTCGAGCCGTCCGCTGTGACGAAGGCTTCCGCTGCGGAGAGCGAATGGACCTCCACTACCCGCGCTCGACGGCGGCGCGCAGCACCTCGACCACACGCTCCTGATCCTGAGCCTCGATCTGCGGGAAGAACGGCAGCGCCAGCGTGCGCCGGGACGTGTCCTCGGCGACCGGGAACTGACCCTCTCGGAATCCGTAATCGCGCCGCATGTACTCCTGGAGGTGGATGCACGGGACGTACTCGGCGGTCGCGACGCCGTCTCGTCGGAGCGCCGCCATCACCGCGTCGCGATCGAGCTCGGGCGCCAGCTTCACGACATAGACGAACCACGAACGCTTGTGGTCCGCGTCGTCGCCGGGCAGCGCCTCGACGCCGTCCAGGCCGTCGACGAGCTCCCCGTAGCGCGCGGCGGCGGCGGCGCGCAGCTCCAGGATCCGGTCGAGCTTCTCGAGCTGGGCGATCCCGACCGCGGCTTGGATGTCCGTCCAGCGGTAGTTGAAGCCGACTCGCACGTGGTCGAACCAGCCCCCGCCGGCGTACTGGCGCCCCTGGTTCCGCATGCTGACGACGAGCTGGAAGGTCTCCTCGTCGTGCGTCGTGACGACGCCGCCCTCGCCCGTGGCGAGCTGCTTGTTCGGATAGAAGCCGAAGATCGCGGGCACGCCATGGCCGCCCACCGGAATGCCTTTGTACTCCGCGCCAAGCGCCTCTGCGGAATCCTCGATCACCGCGAGCCCGTGCCGCTCCGCGAGCGCGCGCAACTCGTCCAGCTCACACGGGTAGCCGAACATGTCGACCGCGACGATCGCCTTCGTCCGCTCGGTGACAGCCGCTTCGACTGCCGCCGGGTCCATGTTCAGCGTGCGCGGATCGACGTCGGCGAAGACCGGGACGCCCCCTTCGTAGATGAAGCAGTTGGCCGACGCCGCGAATGACAGCGTCGACGTGATCACCTCGTCGCCCGGCTGGACGCCCGCGATCCGGCAGAGCAGGTGGAGCCCAGCGGTGCCGCTCGAGACCGCCGCAGCGTGCGGCGCCCCGACGCGCTCCGCGATCAGCCGCTCGAACTCGTCGATCGTCGGGCCGAGCGAGAGGCGCCCCGAGCGCAGAACCTCGAGCACGAGCTCCTCCTCGCGCTCGTCGATCCACGGTTTCGCGAGGGGGATCTCCCTGACGGCGGGCTTCAAGCTTCCGCTGGAGCCGGCGTCGCGTAGTCCAGCCAGTGCGTCCAGCGCTCGCTCTGCCCGCGCGCGGTGTCCAGATAGGCCTTCTGGATCTCGCGCGTGACCGGGCCGACGCCGAGCTCGTGGTCGTCCACGGCGCGCAGCGGCGTCACCTCCGCCGCGGTGCCGGACATGAAGACCTCGTCGGCGAGGTAGAGGTCGGAGCGGATCAGGTTCTTCTGGACGACCTCGTAGCCGAGGTCGGATGCGATCTGGATGATCGTGTCCCGGGTGATGCCGGGCAGGATCGAGGCCGAGAGGTCCGGCGTGTAGATCGTCCCCTTGGCGACGACGAAGATGTTCTCGCCCGAGCCGTCTGCGATGAAGCCCTCGTCGGTGAGCAGGATCGCCTCGTCGTAGCCGGCGCGGTTGGCCTCCATCACAGCCAGCATCGAGTTCAGGTAGACGCCGGTGGCCTTCGCGACGTGCGGGATCACGTTCGGGCCGATGCGCTGCCAGCTCGAGATCTTCGCGCGAATGCCCTGGGTCAGGCCTTCCTCGCCGAGGTAGGCGCCCCAGGGCCAGCTCATGATCACGACGTCGACGGGGTTGCCGACCGCCGACACGCCGAGCTCGCCGTACCCGTAGAACGCGATCGGACGCAGGTAGCACTCGGGGAGCCCGTTGGCCGAGATGACCTGGAAGTGCGCGTCGCGCAACTCCTCGATCGAGTACGGGAGGTCCATGTAGAGCAAGCGCGCCGAGTTGTGGAGGCGCTGCAGGTGGTCGCCGAGACGGAAGACCGCCGTGCCCTTAGGCGTGTCGTAGGCGCGGATGCCTTCGAAGACGCCGGAGCCGTAGTGCAGCCCGTGCGTGCCGACGTGGACGCGGGCGTCGGCCCAGTCCACGAGCTCCCCGTTCATCCAGATCTTCTCGGTCTCGCGCACCTCGTGCTCCTTTCGGCCCGCCGGGGTGGAGGTCACATGGTACCCCGAGAACCCGGATGGGGAACCCTCGCGTCAGTCCTCGACGGCGTCGATCGTCTCGGCTCGGGAGAGCCGCATGAGCTCGCCGGGGGCAAGCGCGGCAAGATGATTCGGCGACCCGGCGCCGATCCAGACGACGTCGTGGGCGAGCAACGTCCGCTCCGCGAACACCCGGTGGACGTTCGGGAGCGGGAAGGGCGCGACGGCTCCCGGCTCGAAGCCCGTGGCCTCGCGAACTTGCGCGCGACTCGCGACGACCGCACTCGGGCAGTCCGCCGCGCGCGCGACCTTTGCGAGATCGAGCCGCCGGTGGCCCGGAACCAGCGCGAGGAGCGTCCGGCCGCCGCACTCCACGACGAGCGACTTGACGATTTGCGACTCCGCGCAGCCCACCGCTCGAGCAGCGTCCGCGGCGGTCGGCGTCCCCTCGGCGAACTCCTCGACGCGCGCCTCGGTGCCCGCGTCCCGGATGTACGCCGCCACCCGCTCGACCGGCTCTGGCCATTCCACGCCCGAACGGTAGCGCGCGCAACCGTCTGGCCCGTCCCTGCGTTGTCAATTCGTACCTGCGGACGGGAGACGACCTTGGACAGAGCGCCTGAGCTGATGGCGAAGACAGAGTCGCTGTTTCGCGACGTGAACGAGCGGATCGCCACCGCGGCCGACCGGTTCGGCAGTGAGGAGCGGAGTTCGTCTGCGAGTGCGCCGACCCGAGATGCGTCCAGCGGGTCGAGGTACCGCTCGCGGCTTACGAGGAGGTGCGCGCCGAGTCGACGACGTTCATCCTCGCGAACGGCCACGAGGACGATTCGATCGAGACGGTCGTGGAGACGCGCCGCCGCTACCAGATCGTCGAGAAGGTCCACCGCCGGGTCGCCGCGATCGTCAAGTCGCTCGACCCGCGCCGCAGCGAGCCCGGCCTAGAGCCCGGGTAGAAATCGCGCTCGGACGCGGCTGCGGTACTCGGCATAGCCGGGGAAGCGCTGCGCGAGGCGCCGCTCTTCGTTGCTCGACTTGCCGAGCCAGAGCAGGGCGAGGAGTGCGGTCGGAACGAGGGCGGCGAAGCTTGTCGCGAGCGCGAAGCCCGCGAAGAGCAGGATCCCGCCGCCGTAGATCGGGTGACGTGCGTAGCGGTACGGGCCGTGCTCGACGAGCTCACCGCGGTGGCGCGGCTGGGGAAACGGCGTCAGGCTCTTACCGAGCGTCCGGCCCGACCAGAAGCCGAAGCTCGCGCCGGTCGCCGCAAGGACCGCGCCGACGGGCTTGAGCCAATTCGGAGTCGCGGGAGACAGCCAGGCGCTCGCGACGACGACTGCGATCAGCGCGAACTGCGCGACGACCCACGCAGCGCCGCGTGACTCAGCCGAGGTCGATGAAGCGGGCGTCGTCGAACCCCTCCCGCAGCGTGTCCACCAGCTCGGGCGGCGCGGGCTGGTCGATCGAGAGCGCCATCAGCGCCTTGCCGCCGCGCCGCGTGCGCGAGACGGCCATGTTCGCGATGTTCACGTCCGCCTCGCCGAAGAGCGTCCCGACGCGGCCAATCATTCCCGGCACGTCGTCGTAGCGGAAGAAGACCATCAGCGGCGCGAGCTCCGTCTCGAGCTCGAAGCCGAGTGCGCTAACGAGCCAGAGCCGGTTGTCGCGGCCGATCGTCGTGCCCGCACAAGCCAACTCGGCGTCGTCCGCGCGCACAGTGACCCGGATCAGGTTCGTGAAGTCGCGGGAGGAGCGCCGGCGCTCCTCCCTGACCTCGATCCCGCGCTCGGCCGCGATCAGCGGCGCGTTCACGTAGTTCACAGCGACGTCGACCCTGCCCTGGAAGGCGCCGTTCAGCGCGGCGACCGTCAGCAGACGCGTGTCGTAAGCGGACAGCGCTCCGTAACAGGAGACCGTGATCTGCTCCGCTTTGCCTTCCGCGAGCTCCATCGCAAGGCGCCCGAGCTTCGCGGCGAGCGGGATGTACGGGCCGAGGATCTCGAGATCCTGCGCGCCGATCGACGGGATGTTGACCGCGTTCGGGACGAGCTTGCCCTCGAGTGCCGCGGCGACCTGCTCGGCGACGATCACGCCGGCACGATCCTGCGCCTCCTCCGTGGAGGCGGCGAGGTGCGGGGTGACGACGACGTTCGGGAGGTCGAGCAACGGGCCGGAGTAGGGCTCGGACGAGAAGACGTCGAGCGCCGCCCCGGCCACCTTCCCCGACTTCACAGCCTCGACGAGCGCCGCCTCGTCGACGAGCTCGCCGCGGGCGGCGTTGATGAGACGGACACCGTCGCGCATCGTCGCGAACGCGTCTGCGCCGACCGAGCCGCGCGTCTCGTCCGTCAGCGGCAGGTGGAGGGTGACCCAGTCCGCCTCCGCATACAGATCGTCCGGGGTCTCGACGCGTTCGGCGCCGAGCTCGCGAAAGCGGTCGGGCGCGACGAACGGGTCGAACGCCACGACACGCATCCCGAGCCCGACCGCGCGGCTCGCAACCTGCTGGCCGATGCGCCCGAAACCGAGGACGCCGAGCGTCTTGCCGGCGAGCTCGACACCGCCGAAGCTCGCGCGCTCCCAGCGGCCTTCCTTCAGCGCGGCGTGGGCCTGCGGGATGTTGCGGGCAAGCGCCACGAGCAGGCCGATCGTGTGCTCGGCGGCCGAGATCACGGTCGACTCGGGCGCGTTCGCGACGACGATGCCCCGCCGCGTGGCCGCCTCGACGTCCACGTTGTCGACCCCGACGCCGGCGCGCCCGATCACCTTCAGCCGGTCGGCCCGCGCGATCAGGTCGGCCGTCAGCTTGGTGGCGGAGCGGATGACGATCGCGTCGTAGCCGCCGATCGTCGCGGCGAGGTCGCCGTTCGACTCGACGTCCACGTCGAACTTCGAGCGGAGCAGCTCGACGCCGGCGTCCGCGATCGGCTCACGGATGAGGACCCTCACACGCGCGTGGTGTTCTCGAACGCTTCGACGGCGCGCGAGACGGCGACGCCGCGCTCGACGTCGGCGCCCAGCTCGGTGAGCGCGAGCTCGACCGCCGCGAGGGCCGTCGTGATGTCGAAGACGTCGAACCAGCCGATGTGCCCGATGCGGAAGATCTTGCCCTTGAGAGCGCCCTGCCCGGGCGCGAGCGTCACACCGTGGCGATCGCGCAGGAGCAGGAGCAGCTCCGAGCCGTCCACGCCTTCGGGAACGCGAACCGCCGTGACGACGGCGGCGCTGTCGTCGTCCGGGGAGAAGAGCTCGAGGCCCATCGCCTTGATCCCCTCGCGGCATGCGCGTCCGAGCCGGACGTGCCGGTCGAAGGCGGTGTCGAGGCCGCCGTCCAGCAGCAGTCCGAGCGCAACGTCCAGCGCCGCGACGAGGGAGACCGCCGGCGTGAACGCGGCGTCGAAGGCCGCCTGGGCCTTTCGGACGCGGTTCCAGTCGAAGTAGAAGCGCGCGCCCGTCCCCTGTGCCGCGTACGCCTCTTCGGACACAGCCGCCATCGCCAGGCCCGGCGGGCACATCAATGCCTTCTGCGAGCTCGTCACGACCACGTCGAGCTTCCACTCGTCCGTCTCGAGCGGCACGGCGCCCAGGCTCGAGACCGCGTCCACGATCGAGAGCGCGCCGGCCTCGCGCGCGACGGCGGCGAGCGCCTGGACGTCCGCGACGACGCCGGTCGAGGTCTCGGACTGGACGAGAAAGACGGCCTTCGCGCCGCCGGCCTCGCCGAGCGTGCGGCGCAGGTCGTCGGTCGCCGGCGACTCGCCCCATTCGTAGCGCAGCGGCACGACTTCGGCACCGAACGCCTCGCCCATCGCGACCCAACGCTCCCCGAACGCCCCCGCCGTCACCGCGACGACGCGGTCGCCGGGCGAGACGAGGTTCGCGATCGCCGACTCGAATGCGCCCGTTCCGGAGGCCGCGAAGAGGAGCACTTCCTGCTGCGTGCGGAAGACGTCCTTCAGCCGCGCAAGGCAGCGCTCGTAGACGAGGCGGAAGTCGGGCCCGCGGTGGTGAACCATCGGCTGGGCGAGCGCGGCCAGCACCTCCGGAGGCACGGGCGTAGGCCCAGGCGTGAAGAGGTAGCGCTTCTCCGGCATCGCTTGGAGCGTAGCTCTCCAGTCGGCCCGCACCGGCACGTTGTCACCGTGGGCGTTCCGGACGCTGGTCGCCGGCCAGATCGGGGCTACAAGAGGAGTTCGCTGCTCAGCGCTTCCGGTGCGTGCGGAACGAGAAGATCTGCTGGAACGTGGGCCGGTTCGTCCAGCGCATCGTGTCCGGGAGGATCCCCGACGTGAACCTGATGCGCTCGGCGTTCGCGTCGGCCCGCCAGGCCGCCGGGTCCGGGCCCTGCGTGGCCGCGAGCGCGTCGCCCGCCGCCTCGAACGCGGCCCAGAGCGAGATCCGGCACGCACCCACGTTGCCCGCACCGCAGTAGCGGTTCGCGAAGCCGCCCCGCACGGGCTGCGTCCCGACCAGGGAGCGCAGGTCCTTGTCGATGTACCCGTACCAGCCGTCCAGGTACGCCGAGCCCTGGACGTTCGCGTCGTCGCTGGGGTCCTCCAGCGCGCGCAGGAGCGGCAGATTGGGTCCCAGGACG
>JALZOQ010000134.1 GCA_030913835.1 Actinomycetota bacterium
GTCGCCAGGATCAAGAAGCGCACCTGCCACATCACGATCAAGGTGATCCAGAATCCGAACGTCGAGCCGCGCAGGCGCCGGGCTCCGGCCGCGCCTGCCACTCCGGCCGAGGCGCCGACCCCGACGACGGCAGAGGCGACCCCGACCGAGGAGGCGCCGAAGAAGACGCGGACTCCCCGCCCGAGGAAAGACGACGCCGCAACCGCGAAGCCGGCGACTCCGAAACCGTCCCGATCCAGACAAACGAAGGGTGATCGCTAGATGGCGACCACCTTCCGCATGTCTCGCACACGCCAGGGCGCTGCAACGCTCCGCCTCGCTACGTCCTCAGTCGCGCCCGTAGCCTCCGGCTACGAACACTCTCGTGAGCGCGGTCCGCGCGAGCGCCATTGCGACGCGGGCGTTTCACGGCTGGCGCGCACGAGCCACACGAAAGGTGATCGCTAATGGGCCAAAAAGTTCATCCCGGCGGCATGCGCGTCGGCGTCATCCACGACTGGAAGTCGAACTGGTACACGGGCACGAAGGAGTTCCCGCAGTACCTGATCGAGGACATCAAGATCCGCGAGCACATCTACGGGAAGCTCGCGCATGCCGGCCTGTCCGACATCCTGATCCGCAAGGACAAGCAGCGGGTCACCGTCGACATCTACACCGCGCGTCCCGGGATCGTGATCGGCAAGTCGGGCGTCGAGGTCGATGCGCTCCGCCGCGAGCTGCACGACATCACCAAGAAGAACGTCCACATCAACATCAACGAGATCAAGCGCCCCGAGCTCGACGCGAAGCTCGTCGCGCAGTCGATCGCCGAGCAGCTGCAGAACCGGGTCAGCTTCCGCCGCGCCATGAAGCGCGCGCTGGCCTCGGGGATGCGCTCCGGCGCGAAGGGCGTCCGCATCCAGTGCGGGGGGCGCCTCGGCGGGACGGAGATGAGCCGGTCCGAGAGCTACTCGGAGGGCCGTGTCCCGCTGCACACGATCCGCGCGGACATCGACTACGGCTTCGTGGAGGCCAAGACGACCGCGGGCCGGATCGGCGTGAAGGTCTGGATCAACAAGGGCGAGATCATGCCGGAGGGCTACTCCGGGCTCTCCGAGGGCGATACCCGCCTCGGCGAGCAGGACCAGGCTCGCCGGCGACGCGGCAGCGCGGAGGGCCTCGGCGCCTCGCGCGAGACTGGCCGCGGCCGCAGCCAGGATCGTGAGGGCCTCGGCCCCGTGCGCAAGCGTCGTCCTCCGCAGGGCGGTCGAGCGCGTGGAGGCGGCGGTGGAGCCGGCCGCCCGCGCGGGCAGGACAACGTCGAGCGCCCGCGCACCGACGAGTCGGCCGTGTCGGCGGAAGGGCGCGAGCAGCCGGTCGTGGAGCCGACGACGGAGTCGCCTGTTCGCGATAGCGGACCGGTGGAGGGGGCTCCGGGGGAACCGGGCGGTTCCCCCGGGAAGCAGCCGCGTGTCACTCCGAAAGCAGTGGCAGATGCACCCGACACCACTACGCCGAAGCAGCAGACCGAGGATCCGACCAAGCTGGAAGCTTCTGGCGATCCGGCAGCCGACCAGCCCGCAGCCGAGAAGCCAAAGGCCGAGAAGCCGAAGGCCGAGAAGCCGAAGGCCGAGAAGCCGAAGGCCGAGCAGCCCAAGGCTGAGCAGCCCAAGGCTGAGAAGCCGGCAGAGGCGAAGCCGAAGCGCGCTCCGCGTAAGAAGAAGGCGGATAGCTGATGCTGCTCCCGAAGAAATCCAAGTACCGCAAGGTGCATCGCGGCCGGCGCCGCGGCATGTCCAAGGGGCAGACGACCGTGCAGTTCGGCGACTTCGGCCTGAAGGCGACCGAGGAAGCGTGGATCACGAACCGACAGATCGAGGCCGCTCGTATCGCGATGACGCGCAAGATCAAGCGCGGCGGCAAGGTCTGGATCAACGTGTTCCCCGACAAGCCGGTCACGCAGAAGCCGGCCGAGACGCGGATGGGGAAGGGCAAGGGCTCGCCCGAGCACTGGGTCGCCGTGATCAAGCCCGGCCGCGTCATGTTCGAGCTCGCCGGCATCCCTGAGCCCCTCGCCAAGGAAGCGCTCCGCCTCGCGGGGTCCAAGCTCGCGGTGAAGACGAAGATCGTGAAGAGAGAGGCTGATCTCTTTGAGGCCTAAAGACCTGCGCGACCTGAGCGATGACGAGCTCCAGCGGAAACTTGCCGAGACGCGGCAGGAGCTGTTCAACCTGCGCTTCCAGTCGGCGACGGGCGCGCTAGAGAACCCGGCGCGGCTAAAGCTGGCCAAGCGCGAGATCGCGCGCATCCTGACCGTGCGAACCGAGCGCGAGAGCGCAGTGGAGACGAGGTAATGAGCGAGAACGAGAACCAGGACGAGAACGAGAACACGGAGACCGAGGAGACTCCCGAAGTCTCGGAAGAGACCCGGCCGGAGACCGTGTCCGAGCCTGAGGCTCCGGTCGCCCCTGCCGCGGAAGCGGATCCTCCCGTCGCGGAGGCGACCGAGGAGGCTCCCATCGACGAGCCGGCTGCCGAAGAGGCCACCGTCGCCGAGGCCGAGCCGGCCGCGGACGTCGAGGCCGAGGCTGCCGCAGCGGAGGCTCCCGAGCCCGAGGCTGCCGCTGAGGACGCTCCCGAGGTTGAGGCGTCTGCCGACGAGGGGACTCCCGAGGCCGAGTCTGCCGACGAGGCGCCCGCCGCCAAGGCTGCGCCGCCCGCCGCCGAGCCGAAACGCAAGAAGAAGCGCCTGCCGCGCCCCGAGCGCCGTCAGCGCTCGAAGCCGAAGCGGGAGAAGCCGGCGGAGCGCAAGCCGATTGTCCGGCTCGAGAAGCCCGAGCACGAGCGCGGCCGCCGCCAGGAGCGGCGCGGCGTCGTCGTCTCCGACGCGATGGACAAGACGATCGTCGTCAAGGTCGACACGATTCGGGCCCACCCGCGCTACAAGAAGGTCATCCGCCGCTCGCAGAAGTTCCACGCGCACGACGCGGAGAACCAGGCGAAGGTCGGCGACCTCGTTCGCATCATCGAGACGCGCCCGCTCTCGAAGACGAAGAACTGGCGCCTAGCGGAAGTGGTCGAAGCCGCACGATGATCCAGCAGGAATCCAGACTGCGCGTCGCCGACAACACCGGCGCCCGCGAGATCTTGTGCATCCGCGTGATGGGCGGGTCGAAGCGTCGCTACGCGCGCGTCGGCGACGTGATCGTCGGCACGGTCAAGACCGCCACGCCGCAGGGCGCCGTCAAGAAGGGCGAGGTCGTGCGCGCCGTGGTCGTCCGGACGAAGAAGCCGTACGGCCGCGACGACGGCACGCTGATCGCCTTCGACGAGAACGCCGCGGTGATCATCGACGCGGCGCGCAACCCGCGCGGAACGCGAATCTTCGGGCCCGTTGCCCGCGAACTGCGCGAGAAGAACTTCATGAAGATCGTTTCGCTTGCACCGGAGGTTCTTTAACCGTGAAAAGTGCTGCGCACTTTCCACGGGGTCGGCTTGTCCCTTTCGCTTCGCTCGGGAGGATTTAAGAACTGCCATGAGTAGCACCATGCGAGTCAAAAAGGGCGACCTCGTCCAAATTCTCAGCGGCAAGGACCGCGGCAAGCAGGGCCGCGTCATCGAGGCCTACCCGCGCGACGGCCGTGTCATCGTCGAGAACCTCAACGTCGTCAAGCGTCACACGCGCCCGAAGCCGATCCAGAGCTCGAGCCGCATGGGCGGGCCACAGGTAACCCCGGGAGGCGTGATCGACAAGGCCGCACCGCTCCCGGTCGGCAACGTCATGGTCGTCTGCCCTGTTTGCAAGCGGCCGACGCGCGTGGGCATGACGGTCAAGGAAGCCAAGAGCGGGCGGGAGAAGACCCGCGTCCGCCACTGCAAGCGCGCCGACTGCGGCCAGGAAATCGATAAATGATGGCCACGGCTGAGCGCACATATACGCCCCGTCTGAAGACGCAGTACGAGGCCGAGCTTCGCGAGCAGCTGACGGAACAGTTCGGCCTGGGCTCGATCATGCAGTCGCCGCGCATCGAGAAGATCACGCTGAACATGGGCGTCGGCGAGGCGAAGACCGACGCGAAGCAGCTCGACGCCGCGATCGAGGAGCTGACGATCATCGCCGGCCAGCGCGCGCAGGTGCGCAAGGCTCGCAAGTCGATCGCAGGCTTCAAGCTCCGGGAGGGGATGGCCGTCGGCGCGCGCGTCACGCTGCGCGGCGACCGGATGTGGGACTTCCTCGACCGGCTCGTCTCGATCGCGCTGCCACGGATCCGCGACTTTCGCGGCCTGAACCCCGCGTCGTTCGACGGCCGCGGGAACTTCTCCATGGGCATTCACGAGCAGATCATCTTCCCGGAGATCAACTACGACGACGTCAAGGATGTCCGGGGCCTCGACGTGACGATCACGACCTCGGCCGAGAACGACGAGCAGGCCCTTGCGCTTCTGCGCGGGCTCGGCCTCCCGTTCGCCGGCGACGATGGACGAAGGGAGCAGTAGCACCACATGGCGAAGAAGTCTCTGGTAGTCAAGGCCGCGCGGGAGCCGCGGTTTCCGGTGCGGAAGTACTCGCGCTGCAACCGCTGCGGACGCCCGCGGGCCGTGTTCCGCAAGTTCGGCCTCTGCCGGATCTGCCTGCGCGAGCTCGCCCACCAGGGCGTCATCCCGGGCATGACGAAAAGTTCGTGGTAAATGCTGCGCATTTCCCACGATATGAGGCTTGTCCCGTCGCTTCGCTCGGGAGATGTAGGAGAAGCCAATGTTGACTGATCCAGTCGCAGACATGCTCACCCGCATCCGCAACGCCAACAAGGCGATGATGGACAGCGCGGCGATGCCGTCCTCGAAGCTGAAGGTCGAGATCGCGAAGCTCTTGAAGGACGAGGGCTACATCCGCGATTACCGCGTCGAGAAGAACGGCGCGTTCGATCAGCTCGTGATCGAGCTCAAGTTCGGCCGCAACCGCGAGCGCGTGATCACCGACCTCAAGCGCGTGTCGCGCCCGGGCCGGCGCGTCTACGCCCGCAAGGACCGGCTCCCGCGCGTCCTCGGCGGCATGGGCACGGCTATCCTGTCCACCTCCGGAGGCCTGATCACAAGCCGCGACGCCGAGAAGCAGGGCGTCGGGGGAGAAGTGATCTGCTTCGTCTGGTGATGCACTTGAGTCTTTGTCCCTCATTCCTATGGCCATCTAAGTCAACCCAGGACGCGTAGCGTTGAGCCGAATCGGAAAACGCCCAATCGAAATCCCTGCCGGTGTATCGGTGTCGCTCGACCCTGGCCGCGTTCAGGTGAACGGACCGCTCGGCGAGCTCATGCAGCAGATCCCCGCGCGGATGAAGATCGAGCAGGACGACGGCCAGATCACCGTGACGCGACCGACCGAGCGCGGCGAGGATCGTGCGCTGCACGGACTGACGCGCTCGCTGATCGCGAACATGGTCGAGGGCGTGACGAAGGGGTTCGAGAAGAAGCTGGAGATCCAGGGCGTCGGCTACCGCGCGACGCTCAAGGGAGCGGATCTCGACCTCGCGGTGGGCTACTCCCACACGGTCACGATCAAGCCCCGGCAAGGGATCACCTTCGAGGTGCCGACACCGACGGAGATCGTCGTCAAGGGCACCGACAAGCAGATGGTCGGCCAGACCGCGGCGGAGATCCGCGCGGTCCGCAAGCCGGAGCCGTACAAGGGCAAGGGCATCCGCTACGAGGGCGAGTACGTGCGCCGCAAGGTCGGCAAAAGAGCCTAAAAATGCTGCGCATTTTCAGGCTAATTGGGCGAGTTACTTCGCTTCGCTCGTAAGAATTGGGAGACAGCAGACATGCCAACACTCACAAAATTACAAGCTAGGCAACGCCGCCACCGTCGCGTTCGCGGCAAGGTGCAGGGGACAGCCGAGCGGCCACGTCTGGCCGTCTTCCGTTCGAACCGCGGCATCTCGGCGCAGTTGATCGACGACATCGAGGCGAAGACGCTCGCCGCCGCGAGCTGGCAAGGCCTGCCCAAGTCGTTCAAAGGAAAAAAGACCGCCCAGGCCGCTGAGGTCGGCAAGCTCCTCGCGAAGAACGCGAAGAGCGCCGGCGTCGAGCAGGTCGTCTTCGACCGCGGCGGCTACCTGTACCACGGACGCGTGAAGGCGCTGGCAGACGGCGCGCGCGAAGGGGGACTCAAGTTTTGACACGCTCCGCGTTCTGGTTTCGCGCGCGTGACGGGCGTAGTCCCTCGTCCGAACTTTTCCACCGCGAAGAATCCGAAAGGTCGCCCGTATGAGCAGCACAAGCAGCGTTGAACGCGAAGTCATCGCGCGCGAGCAGACGCGTGAGCTGAAGGAGCGCGTGGTCGAGATCAACCGCGTCGCCAAGGTCGTCAAGGGCGGCCGGCGGTTCTCGTTCACGGCCCTGGTCGTGATCGGCGACGAGGTCGACCAGGTCGGCGTCGGCTACGGCAAGGCGCGCGAGGTTCCGCTTGCGATCACCAAAGCCGTCGACGATGCGAAGAAGAATCTCTTCACCGTCCCGAAGCACGGGACGACGATCACGCACGAGATCCTCGGCGAGTTCTCCGCCGCACGCGTGCTCCTGCGCCCCGCCAGCGAGGGGACGGGCGTGATCGCCGGAGGTGGCGTCCGCGCGGTGCTCGAGCTCGCCGGCATCCGCGACATCCTCGCGAAGAGCCTCGGCACCACCAACCCGATCAACATGGCGA
This sequence comes from Actinomycetota bacterium, assembly GCA_030913835.1. Lineage (GTDB taxonomy): Bacteria > Actinomycetota > Thermoleophilia > Gaiellales > Gaiellaceae > UBA5186. The sequence goes on from JALZOQ010000134.1 coordinate 6,683, forward strand.
AGGCGACCGTGGACGGGCTCAAGCGCCTGCGCCGGCCGGAAGAGGTTGCGAAGAGCCGCGGATTGACCATCTCCCAGGTTCTCCCGCACGTCAAAGTTGAGCCGAAGACTGCCGTCGCGCCTGCGGAAGAGCCCGCCGCAGGCGAAACCCCGGCTGAAACTCCGGAGGAGTTTCAGACGTGATTAAGGTCACGCAGGTTCGGAGCCAGATCGGCCAGAGCGAGCGCCATCGCGGCACGCTGCGCGCGCTCGGGCTCGGGAAGATCGGGCGGAGCCGGGAGCACCGGGAGAGCCGTGAGCTCGCGGGTATGCTCAGGAAGGTCCGCCACCTCGTGCGAGTCGAGGGCGAGGACTCCTAGCTATGGCCGAGGACCAGCAGCTCAACCTGCACACGCTGAAGCCCGCCGCGCCGCGCAAGGACCGCAAGCGCATCGGCCGCGGCCTGGGGTCCGGCAAGGGCCGCTACTCCGGCCGCGGGATCAAGGGCCAGAAATCGCGCGCGGGCTCGCACAAGATGCGCGCCGGCTTCGAGGGCGGACAGATGCCGCTCTACATGCGCGTGCCGAAGCAGCGCGGCTCCACGTCGAAGGACGCGATGCCGATCGTCCCGTTCATGACGAAGACGGCTCCGGTCAACGTGCGCGATCTCGAGGCGCGCTTCGACGCGGGCGCCGAGGTCACGCCTGAGAGCCTCGTCTCCGCGGGAATCCTCAAGAACACGAAGATCGACGTGAAGATCCTCGGCAACGGGGAGCTCTCGAAGAAGCTCGCGGTCAGCGCGCACGGCTTCTCCGCCAGCGCGCGCGAGAAGATCGAAGCGGCCGGCGGGACCGTCACGTTCCTCCGCGGCGACCCGGCCGAGCAGCCGAAGGTCCGCTCGAAGAAGAACCGGAACAAGCCCGCGAGATTGCGCGCCTCCGGGGCCGTGCCGGAGGAAAGCGCTCCCGAGGCGGAGGAAGCTCCCGAGGCCGGGGCTGCTAAGCCCGAGAATGCCGCGCAGGCCGAGAGTGCGCCCGAGGCCGAGGCGGCGGAACCCGAGGCGGAGTAGATGTTCTCCTGGCTCACGAACGCGTGGCGCGTCCCTGAGCTCCGCAAGCGAGTCCTGTTCACGGCGGCGATGCTCGCCCTCTACCGGCTCGGCTCGTGGATGCCTGCCCCGGGCGTCAACTCCGAGCAGATCGAGCAGTACTTTTCGAACAAGGGCGGCACCGTCCTCGGCCTGCTCAACCTGTTCTCCGGCGGGGCGCTCTCGCAGTTCTCCCTGTTCGCGCTCGGGATCATGCCGTACATCACGGCCTCGATCATTTTGCAGCTCATGACCGTCGTGGTCCCGAAGCTGGAGGCGCTGCAGAAGGAAGGGGAGAGCGGATTCGCAAAGATCAACCAGTACACGCGGTACCTCACGGTGGTGCTCGCGGCGCTGCAATCGATCGGCTACGCGTTCCTGTTCCAGCGGCAGGGCGCGCTCGAGGCGAACTCCGGCCGGATGGTGCTGATCGTCCTCACGCTGGTCGCCGGCACGACGCTCCTGATGTGGATGGGCGAGCTGATCACCAAGCGCGGCGTCGGCAACGGGATCTCGCTGCTGATCTTCGCGTCGATCCTCGCGGGCGCGCCTGCGGGCGTGAACGCCTGGATCAACGGCGGCCCGATGGAGAAGCTCTTCTTCCCGCTGCTCGCGCTGGGAATCATCGTCGCCGTGGTCTTCATCCAGGAAGGGCAGCGCCGAATCCCGATCCAGTACGCGAAGCGGATGGTCGGGCGCCGTCAGACCGCGGGCGGATCGACCTATATGCCGCTCCGCGTGAACATGGCCGGCGTGATCCCGGTCATCTTCGCCGCGGCGGTCATGGCCTTCCCACCCACGATCGCCCAATTCTTCCCGCAGACCCAGGGCTTCATCAACAGCCACTTCGGGCCCAACAACTGGCTCTACCTGCTGCTGCAGGGCGGCATGATCGTGATCTTCACGTACTTCTACACGGCGGTCCAGTTCAACCCGGTCGACCAGGCGGACAACCTGCGTAAGTACGGCGGCTACGTGCCCGGGATTCGACCCGGCCCGCCGACCGCGCAGTACCTCGACCGCGTGCTCACGCGGCTCACGTTGCCCGGAGCGATCTATCTCGCGCTCGTCGCGACCCTGCCGAGCCTCTTCATTCGCTACGGCGGCTTCTCGCAGGCGACGGCAGGCGCCCTCGGCGGAACGTCGATCCTGATCGTCGTCGGCGTGGCGCTCGACACGATGCGTCAGATGGAGTCGCAGATGATGATGCGCAACTACGAAGGCTTCCTTAAATAGCGTGCCCGCCTTCCCGTCTCGCACCACCCAGCGCGCTGCAAAGCGGCGCCACGCGGCGTCCTCAGTCGCGCCCGTAGCCTCCGGCTACGAACGCTCCCTGCGTCCTTGCCTGGCTTGCTTTTCGCACGCTGGCCGGCACGATCCGCTCAGGCGGACACGCTAGTAGTGCGGATCCTGCTGCTGGGCCCGCAGGGCTCGGGCAAGGGAACGCAGGCGGAGCGGATCGCCCGGACGTACGGGATTCCGCACATCGCGACCGGAGACATGCTGCGCGCCGCGATGGCTGCCGGCACGGAGCTCGGCCGGAGGGTCAAGCCGATCTACGACGCCGGTGAGCTCGTTCCCGACGACCTGATGATCGAGTTGATCCGGGAGCGGCTGTCGGAGCCCGACGCCGAGGAAGGCCTCGTCCTCGACGGCTTCCCGCGCACGCCCGAGCAGGCAGAGGCGCTCGACGACATGCTGCTCGAGATCGGACGCCCGCTGGACGTCGTCTTCGACCTCCAGATCGACGAGCCGACCGCCGTGGAGCGCCTGCTCGGCCGGGCGCGCGACGAGGGCAGGACCGACGACACGCCCGAGGCGATTGCCACGCGGCTGGAGCTCTTCCGGAAGAAGACCCTGCCCGTGATCGAGCATTACCGCGCGCAGGGCAAGGTCGTGGGCATCCACGCCGCAGGTACCGTGAACGAAGTGTTCAACGAGATTCAAGAGACGCTGGAACAGGTGGCTGCGAGATGACGGTCGTGCGTAAATCCGCGGCCGAGATCGATGGCATGGCCCGTGCGGGTGCGCTCGTCGCCGAGACGATCGCGCACGTCGGCGAGCACATTCGACCGGGAATCACGACCGGCGAGCTCGACGTGGTCGCGGAGGAGTACGTCCGCAGCCGTGGCGGCGTGCCCACCTCGAAGGGCTACAAGGGCTTCCCGGCCAGCCTGTGCACGTCGCCGAACGCGATGGTCGTCCACGGCATCCCCGGGAGCTACGTCGTCGAGGAGGGCGACCTGCTCTCGATCGACCTCGGCGTGACGCTCGACGGGCTCGTCGCCGACAGCTGCGTCACGTACGGGGTGGGGAACATCGACTCCGAAGCGCAGCGGCTGCTCGACGTCTGCCGCGCCGCGCTCGTCTCCGGGATCGAGCAGGCGCGCGCCGGCAACCACGTCGGCGATATCTCGCACGCCGTCCAGGAGGTCGTCGAGGGCGCCGGCTTCTCGGTCGTGCGCTCGCTCGTCGGCCACGGCGTCGGCCGCTCCTACCACGAGGAGCCGCAGATCCCGAACTTCGGCGAGCCAGGCCGCGGGCGGCCGCTGCACGACGGGATGACGCTCGCCATCGAGCCGATGATCACCGCCGGCAGCCCCGACGTGTACCTGCACGACGACGGGTGGTCGGTCTCCACCGAGGACGGCTCGCTGGCCGCCCATTTCGAGCACACGGTCGCCGTGACAGCCGACGGGCCGCGTATTCTGACCCTTCCTCGGGTCGCCGCCGCGGCCGCGTGACCGTCTGCGCTCCCTTACCACGCCGCGTTCCGTTAGCGGCCAACGCCGAGGCCTGTTTGCTACCATTGACGCCGTCGGCGCAGGCCGATGCTGCGCCATGTTTCTCTGTACTCCAACCGCGCTCAACAGCGCGGTTTTTCCGCGAAGAAGGCACCGAGTGAAAGTACGAGCCTCAGTCAAGCCGATGTGTGAGCGCTGCCGCGTGATCAAGCGGCACGGGCGCACCATGGTCATCTGCACGAATCCCCGCCACAAGCAGCGCCAGGGGTAGGTGGCTCACCTGGCGACACTTGGCGGCGCTCAGCCCGATATCACGCGGCGCGCTGCGGCGTCCTCAGTCGCGTCCGGGCTTGCTAGCCCGCACGCTCCCTGCGTCCTTGCATCGCTTGGTGCTATCGACCTGAGCATCCACCAGCGTCACCAGGAGAACCACTAGCTATGGCACGGATCGCCGGGGTCAACCTCCCCAACCAGAAGCGGCTCGAGATCGGCCTGACCTACATCTTCGGGATCGGCCAGTCGACGGCGCACAAGATCGCGACGTCGCTCGGCATCAACCCGGACACGAAGGTCAAGGATCTGACCGACGAGGAGGTCACGAAGCTTCGCAACTACATCGACTCGGACCTGCAGGTCGAGGGCGACCTCCGGCGCGAGCGCTCCCAGGCGATCAAGCGGCTCGGCGACATCGGCGCCTACCGCGGGATCCGCCACCGGCGCGGACTTCCCGTGCACGGCCAGCGCACGAAGACGAACGGCCGCACGCGCAAAGGCCCGAAGAAGACGGTCGGACGCGGAAAGAAAGCAGTAGCGAAGTGATCGAAGCAGCCCCCTCACGCGTCCCGCGCACTCTGCGGGGCGCTGCAAACCTGCGTCAGGCGGCGTCCTCGGTTGCGCCCGGAGCCTCCGGCTACGAACACGCTCGTGAGCGCGGTACGCGCGAGCGCCATGCCCTGACTTGGTTTTCGCGGCCGCAGAGCACGCGTGCCACGCGAGGTGACTGCTAATGGCGCCTCCCCGAAAGCCGGCGACCCGGGGTCGCACCCGCCGGCGCGTCCGCAAGAACATCGCGATCGGCCAGGCGCACATCAAGACCTCGTTCAACAACACGATCGTCGCGCTGACCGACAAGGAGGGGAACGTGATCGCGTGGGAGTCCGCCGGCTCGGCCGGGTTCAAGGGCTCGCGCAAGTCGACGCCGTTCGCCGCCCAGGTCACCGCCGACGCGTGCGCCCGCAAGGGCATGGAGCACGGGCTGCAGAAGGTCGAGGTCTTCGTGAAGGGCCCGGGCTCCGGCCGCGAGACGGCGATCCGCTCGCTTCAGGCCGCGGGGCTCGAGATCCTCGGCGTCCGCGACGTTTCCCCGCAGGCGCACAACGGCGTCCGCCCCAAGAAGCGTAGACGCGTCTAGTGGCTAGAGACCTGGGCCCCAAGTGCCGCGTCTGCCGCCGGGAGGGCATGAAGCTCTTCCTGAAGAGCGAGCGCTGCCTGACGGAGAAGTGCGCGATCGAGCGCCGCAGCTATCCGCCGGGAGAGCACGGGCGCGGCCGCATCAAGCAGTCCGAGTACCTGCTCCAGCTGCGCGAGAAGCAGAAGGCGCGCCGCTACTACGGACTGCTCGAGAAGCAGTTCCGCAACTACTACACGAAGGCCGCGAAGACCTCCGGCATCACCGGCGAAGTGCTGCTGCGGATGCTCGAGACGCGCCTCGACAACGTCATCTACCGGCTCGGATTCGCCGGCTCGCGCGCCCAGTCGCGCCAGCTCGTCCGGCATGGTCACTTCCACGTGAACGGCCGGCGCGTGAACATCCCGAGCTATCAGGTCAAGCCGAACGACGTGATCACGGTCGCGCCGGGATCCGCCGCGGAGCAGACGATCCGCGACGCGACCGACCTGACCGCCTCCGTCTCCCCGTGGTTGCAGGCAGACCACGACGGGCTGACCGGAAAGATCCTCAAGTGGCCGGAGCGTGGCGACATCGACACGCCGGTCCAGGAATCGCTCATCGTCGAGCTCTACTCGAAGTAAGCGCTACGCGCTCTAGCTTCTCGCACAACGAAAGGACTACATGGCAACTCGCACCAGCCTGATGGAATTCCAGATTCCGAAGATCGTCCACGAGGAGGTCGACGAGAACCGCGGCATCTTCGTGAACGAGCCGCTCGACCGCGGCTTTGGCTACACGTTCGGCAACTCGTTGCGCCGCGTGCTGCTCTCGTCCCTCGAGGGCGCCGCCGTCACCTCGGTCAAGATCGAGGGCGTCGCGCACGAGTTCACCACGCTGCCGGGCGTGCGCGAGGACGTGACGGACATCATCCTGAACCTGAAGAACCTGATCTCGATCCTGCACGGCGACTCTCCGGAGATCGAGGTGCACGTCGCGAAGCGCGGCGCCGGCCCGGTCACCGCCGCGGACATCGCCGCGCCGGCCGAGCTGGAGATCCTCAACCCGGAGCTCGAGATCGCGAACCTGTCGGACAAGGGCAAGCTCGAGCTCACGCTCACGATCGGCCGCGGCCGCGGCTACGTGCCCGCCGAGCTCAACCGCGGGTCCGAGCACACGATCGGCGTCATCCCGGTCGACTCGATCTTCTCGCCGATCCGGCGCGTCTCGTACGACGTCGAGGCGGCCCGCGTCGGCCAGCGCACCGACTACGACAAGCTCCGGCTCGACGTCACGACCGACGGTTCGCTCAACCCGCGCGACGCGATCGGCCAAGCGGCCGAGATCCTCATTCGCCAGCTCGCGATCTTCACCGACCTCGATCGGATCGAGGGCTTCGGCGAGGCCGCCGCGGCTGCGGAGGGTGGCGCAGGCGCCGAGGCGCCGCTCGCGCACGGGATGGAGAACTTCCCGATCGAGGAGCTCGAGCTCGGCGTCCGCTCGTACAACTGCCTCAAGCGGGTCGGCATCGAGACGATCGGCGACCTGGTCGTCAAGACCGAGCACGAGCTCGGCTCGATCCCGAACTTCGGCCGCAAGTCGATCGAAGAGGTCAAGGAGACTCTCGCCACGCACGGCCTCACGCTGCGCGGCGACGAAGGGAACCTCGGAAACTAGCTATGCGTCATCAGCGCGCCGGTAAGAAGCTGGGCCGAAGCCCGGCTCATCGCAAGGCTCTCTACGCCAATCTCGCCGGCGCGCTCATCGAGCACGGCCGTATCCGCACGACCGAGGCCAAGGCGAAGGCGGTGAAGCCGATCGCCGAGCAGATGATCACGCTCGGCCGGCGCGGCGACATCCATGCGCGCCGGCAGGCGATCGCGTTCCTGCGCTCGCAGGACGTCGTGCACAAGCTCTTCGCCGAGGTCGCGCCGCGTTTCGCCGACCGGCCCGGCGGCTACTCGAGGATCGTCAAGATCGGCACGCGCCAGGGCGACGCTGCCGAGATGGTCTATCTCGAGCTAGTGGATTACGCGCCGGCGGCGTAGCCGCCTGTTCGCGCCAGCGGACCGGTGGAGGGGGTTCGGGGGAACCGGGAGGTTCCCCCGTGAGCAGCGCTGATGGCGCTAGTCGGCGCCATCCTGCTCGCAATCTTCGTTCTTCCGCCTCCGTGGCGGCTCCCCGTCGTGCTCGCGGGAGGCGGGATCGAGGTCGCCGAGGCGATCTTCTGGATCTGGCTCTCGAAGCGACGACGTCCTTCAGTCGGCGTGGAGACTCTCGTGGGCGCGCGTGCCGTCGTCGTGACGCCGTGCCGCCCGCTCGGTCAAGTGCGAGTTCAGGGCGAGCTGTGGCAGGCGCGCTGCGACGAAGGAGCCGATCCGGGCGACGACGTGATGGTTGACGCGGTGGACGGCCTGACATTGGTCGTCAGACGGTCGGGGCCCCTCCGAGCCAGTTCCCCAGCCCCGCGCTGACGACGCTGATGACGATCCCCGCGAGCGTTACGATCGCGAGCGCCCGTAGGAAGCTGTCCTCGAAGTACTTCCAGCGCAGGAATGCGAGCACGATCAGCTCCAGGCCGACGACGATGACGGCGAGGATGATGGCCGCGTGGAAGTGGGGAATCAGGAAGGGCAGCGTGTGGAGGATGCCGCCGAGGAACGTCCCACCACCCGTGATCGAGCCGCGTACGAGCGGGTTGCCGCGTCCGGTGAGCTCTCCCGTGTCGGAGAGCCCTTCCGAGAAGCCCATGCTCACACCGGCGCCGATGGCCGTTACGAGCCCTGCCACGAACGCGTAGCGCGTGTTGTGCGACGCGAGCGCGATCCCGAAGATAGGCGCAAGGGTCGAGAGCGAGCCGTCGATCAGTCCCACCATTGCCGGCTGCACGCGTTGGAGGAGGAAGCGGTCGCCCTTGGTCACGAAATAGAGTGTATCGCAAAATGTGCAACGACATAGAGCATAAGGCAGACCTTACAAGGCGTGTCAGGTGCGCCTGAGACTAACGCTGGAGTACGACGGCACTGGGTTCCGCGGCTGGGCCGCGCAGCCGGGAATGCGCACGGTCGAGGGGACGCTGGCGGACGCCTTCGACGGCGCCTTCGCCACGTGGCGCTCGCTCGCCGTCGCGGGCCGCACCGACGCCGGCGTCCACGCGACCGGCCAAGTGGCGAGCGTCGATGTCGAAGGCGGACTCCCCGCGCCCAGGATTGCCCAGGCGCTCAACGCGCTGCTTCCGGACGATCTGTCCGTGGTCGCGGCCGAAGAGGCCGCCCCCGACTTCCACGCACGCCACTCGGCCACAGCTCGCAGCTATCGCTACCGGATCTTCCGGCGGCAGTCAGCGTCGCCGTTCGAGCGGCGCCGAAGCCTTCGCTATTCCGGCGCTCTCGACGAGGAGCGGCTGGCGGACTGTGCAGACCTCATCCTCGGCAAGCACGACTTCCGCGCCTTCACGCCGACGGAAACGCATCATCAGGATTTCGTGCGCACCGTGCTCACGGCCGTCTGGTATCGCCGCGGCGACGCACTGGAGTTCGAGATCACCGCCGACAGCTTCCTCCGCCACATGGTCCGGACCCTCGTGGGGACGATGCTCGAGCGGACACCCGAGGAGCTCGCCCCGCTGCTCGAGGGCCGTGACCGGAGCGAGGCCGGGAAGACTGCGCCGCCCTGGGGCCTCTACCTGGAACGAGTGGACTACGGATGAGCCGACGGCGGCCGCCTGACCTCGAGGAGTACGTTCGCAGCGCGCGCGAGCGCTGCTTCATCTGCGCGATCGCAACGGGTGAGGACACGCGACACCATGTCGTGTACTCGGACGGCCGAGCGATTGCCTTCCTGAACCGGTTCCCGACGCTCGAGGGCCACACGATCGTCGCTCCACGCGAGCACCGCGAACAGGTGACCGGAGACTTCTCGGCAGAGGAGTATGTCGAGCTGCACCGCGCCGTCTACCGGGTTGCAGAGGGTGTTCGCACCGCCCTCGCGCCGGAACGCGTCTACATCCTGAGCCTCGGCAGCCAGGCCGCGAACGCGCACGTCCACTGGCACGTCGTGCCGCTGCCGCAAGGCATGCCGTTCGAGCGGCAGCAGCTCGCGGCGCTTTCCTGGGACGAGGGGTACCTCGATCTCTCGGACGACGAGTTCGAGGCGATAGCGGCGCGGATTCGGCGCGCGTTCGCTACTGGAACCTGACGCCGAGCCCCGCGCTCGCGCCGCCGCCCCACTGGCCCTTGTCGGTGACGATCGCGAAGCCGCCGACCTTGACGAAGAAGCGCGTCCCCGAGGTTCCGAACTCGTGCCCGAGGGCGCCCCCGCCGATCAAGGCGAAGTTCTTCGTGATTCGATCCCCGTCTGCGGGTGTGAGCTCGGCCAGGATCCCGGCCTCCACGTCGAAGAAGATCGGACTGCCCTCGTTGATGAACCGGCCGCCGATCGTGCCGCCGAGCAGGAGATGGCCGGGGTTGAGGAAGACACCGCGCGCGCCGACGTGCATCGCGTCGATCCGGCCGAGGACGAGATCCGCGCCGAGAATTCCCGCCCCGCGCGTCGCCCCCAGACCGGCCACGCCCCCCTCCAGGAGCACCTGACCGCCGGCGAACGAGGGCTTGGTGTCGGTCGGCGGCGCTTCCGGGGGACGATTACGGGCTTCCTCCTCGTTCCGCTTTCGCTCGTCCTCGAGCCGTTTCTGCTCCTGTTGGGCCTTGAGGTCTGCCGCCTTCTTGTGGAGCTCGGCCTCGAGGACATTCATCTGGTTGTGTGCCGCGGTCTCGCGCTCGAGGAACAGCGGGTCCGTGTCCTTCAGCGGGTTAGATTTGTGACCCGTGCCGATCTCCGGCGGGTTCACGGAGTAGTCCATTCCCGCCAATTGCTGCCGCACGAACTCGACATGCATCAACTCATGTTGGAGAGTTGTGGCCATATCCGATTCCGGGTCGCTGTGCGTGTAAATGATCCCGGAGGCTGTCGTCCCTCCGGGCAGCGTCCACGACCCGGGGCTCGGCGGAGCAACCTGCTTGACGTAGACGTCGTACCGACTCGCGGTGTCGTCGCGTGGTGTGAACCAGCCGCTTGCCGGGGCCGTCCCTGCTGCGGCCGGCAGCGCGTCCACATACGAGACGCCAACTTTGAAGTTGAGCTTCTTCTTCGGGTGCGCGATCCGCCAAAGCGCGTTGATCAGCCGCTTCCCCTCGCGAATCTGGAGGAAGCGGCTCGTCGCCTCGTTCCCGCGGTCTCGCCGCTCGGCGCTGTCCGGCACGAACGCGACGCCCGCGATCAGCTCGTTCCAGCTGTCTTGAGCGTCGACGCCGGGCGTGCGCTGCGCGACTCCTGCGGGGCTGCCGCTCACTTGTGTCCCGCCGCCGCGGGGCGAGACGGCGCCCTGCTGCGCGGTGTGGACCACTTCGTGGGCGAGCGTTCGGCGTCCACCGGGCGTCGCCGGGTCGTAGGCGCCGCGCGCGAAGGCGATGTCCGGACCCAGCGTGAAGGCGTGTGCGCCGAGGTTCGCAGCCTCGGCGTGACTCTCGGGATCGTCGTGGAGCCTGACGGCGGAAAGGTCGTACGCAAGCTCGCTCTCGAGCGGACCGCGGACGTCTGAGGACAATGGCCCGCTGGCCTGTGATGAGCTCGGGATCCTCCAGGCCAGCCTCTCCGCCAGCTCGTTCGCCTCGCGCTCGAAGCGGTCGTCGCGGTCGCCGACGGCGGGCTTCGACGCCGAATCCGGGGCCCGTTCGAGAAGAAGAGCTGCGCTGCTCACGCGTCCTTTGACCTCAGCTGTCGAGAGGCAGCGCCCAGGTTACAACGCCCGGGAACGGGCCGTCGCCGTCGCTACGATCGAAGCGATGCGCTTCCCGGTCGTTCTCTTCGACCTCGACGGGACGGTGATCGACTCCGGGTCGATCATCCTCGCGTCCATGCGGCACGCTACGCGCGAGGTGCTCGGGCGCGACTACGCCGACGCGGAGCTGATGGCCGCGGTCGGCGGGCCGGGTCTCGAGGCGCAGATGGCCGTGCTCGCGCCTGACCGGGTCGACGAGCTCGTGCGCGTCTACCGCGCTCACAACGAGCCCCTCCACGACGAGCTCGAGTGCTGCGCGGGAATGGACGACGTGCTCGTCCGGCTGAAGGAGGAGGGCCGGCGGCTCGGGATCGTGACCGCGAAGCGCCGCGCGACCGTGGAGCTCGCCTTCGCGCGCATACCGCTCGCTCACCTGTTCGAGACCGTCGTCGGCGGAGACGAGACGGAGCGGCACAAGCCCGACCCCGAGCCGCTCCTCCTCGCGGCGGAACGGCTAGGGGCGGCCGCGGCCGAGACCGCGTACGTCGGCGACTCACCCTTCGACGTCCGCGCCGCGAAGGCGGCCGGAATGCATGCCGTCGCCGTGACCTGGGGGCGAATCCACGGCCGCGAGCGCCTCGACGCAGAAAGGCCCGATGTGATCGTCCACAGCGCGGACGAGCTGTATGGCGTCCTCTAAAGCGGTCGACTCGCGCGCGGCCGAGCTGCGCGAGCTCCTCGACCACCACCTCTACCGCTACCACGTCCTCGACGATCCCGAGATCTCGGACGCCGAGTACGACCGGCTCTACGACGAGCTCGTGGCGCTGGAGGACGAGCATCCGGAGCTGCGCACGGCCGACTCGCCCACGCAGCGGGTCGGCGCGCCCCCGTCCGAGCGGTTCCAGAAGGTCGAGCACCTCGAGCCGATGGGCTCCCTCGACAAGGTCACGACCGACGAGGCGCTCCTCAAGTGGGCCGAGGATGTCCGCAAGCGACTCGGGACGGACGAGCCCGTCGCGTTCGTGACGGAGCCGAAAATCGACGGCTCGGCCATCTCGCTGCTCTACGAGGACGGCGAGTTCGTCCGCGGCGCGACCCGAGGCGACGGCCGCCGCGGCGAGGACGTGACGGCGAACATTCGCACGATCAAGGCGATTCCACTCCGCATGCGGCTGCCGGGCGGGGAGGCGCCGCCTCCTCCGGTGCTGGAGGTTCGCGGCGAGATCTACCTGTCCCTGAGCGGCTTTGCGAAGCTGAACGAGCGACTTGCTGCGGAGGAGAAGAAAACCGCGCCGAACCCGCGTAACGCCGCCGCCGGCTCGCTGCGGCAGTTGAATCCGCAGATCACGGCCGAACGCGGCCTCTCTCTCTGGGTGCACGGGATGGGGCGGTCCGAGCGCCTCCCGGTCGACACGCACTACAAGGCCCTTCAGTGGCTGCGCGAGCGCGGCTTCCGGACGAATCCGTACAACGAGCGCCACGAGACGATCGAGTCCGTCGCCGAGGCGTGCCACGAGTGGGAGCGGAGGAGGATCGACGTCGACTACGAGATCGACGGCCTCGTGATCAAGGTCGACTCGCTCGACCAGCAACGCCGCCTCGGCGCGCTGCACGCCCGTCCGCGCTGGGCGCGAGCTTTCAAATGGGCGCCGATGACCGCGCAGACGAAGCTGCGGAAGATCCACATCCGCGTCGGCCGCACCGGCGCGCTCAACCCCTGGGCGCAGCTCGAGCCGGTCGAGGTCGGCGGCGTGACCGTCAGCACCGCCACGCTGCACAACGAGGAGGACATCAACCGCAAGGACATTCGCGAGGGCGACGAGGTGATCGTCCAGCGTGCGGGCGACGTGATTCCCCAGGTCGTCGGCCCCGTGCTGCCGCGTGAGAAGCGGACGAAGCCCTTCAAAATGCCTGCAAAGTGCCCTCTTTGCGACGCGGACATCGTCAAGCCCGAGGGCGAGGCGATGCACCGCTGCCCGAACCGGGCCTGCCCTTCCCGGGGGCTGGAATCGCTGATCAACTGGGTGCAGGCCGCAGCCGACATCGAGGGCGTCGGCGAGCAGCTCGTCCGCCGGCTCTGGGACCTGGGGCTCGTCCGCTCGCTCCCCGACCTCTACCGGCTGACGAAGGAGCAGCTGCTCGATCTCGACGGCTTCCAAGAGAAGTCCGCGTCGAATGCGGTCGCGTCGATCGAAGCCTCGAAGCAGGTGCCCTTCCACCGTGTCCTCTTCGGCCTGAACATCCCGGACGTCGGCTGGGTCACGGCGCAGACCCTCGCGCGCCACTTCGGCTCGGCCGACGCGCTCGCGCAGGCGACGCAGGAGGACATCCAGGAGATCGACGGCATGGGCCCGCTGCGGGCCGAGTCGATCGTCGAATGGTTCGCCGAGGAGGACAGCCTCCGGCTGATCGAGGAGCTGCGCACACTCGGGCTCAACCTCGAGACCGGCGACGAGCTCAAGCCGGTCGAAGGCCCGCTCACGGGCGAGACCTATGTGATCACAGGGACGCTCGAGTCGATGACGCGTGAGGAGGCGGCGGCCGAGCTGGAGGTCCGTGGCGCGAAGGTCGCGGGATCGGTGTCGAAGAAGACGACCGTGGTGGTGGTCGGCGAGGAGCCGGGCGCGACGAAGCTCAAGAAGGCTCAGCAGCTGGGGACGACGCTGCTCGACGAGCCGGCGTTCGCGAAGCTGCTGGCCTCGTCGCCTGCGCCGCCGGGTTCCAAGCAGCGCGACTCACTGGCGCCGCCGCCCGGGCTTCGCCGCTAGGAGGGTTTGGTGG
>JALZOQ010000152.1 GCA_030913835.1 Actinomycetota bacterium
GCTCCTGCGCGTGCGGACACGGATCGAGGTCGACATCTCGGGCCGGCGCGTGACGCTCTTTCGGCGCGGCAAGCCGGTGCTGTCCGCCGCGGCCGCTGTCGGCTCGTCCGCAACGCCAACGCCGACGGGCCGCTACTACGTCAACCAGCGACTCATTCCCACGGACACTTCCGGGCCGTTCGGGCCCGGCGCGATCGGGATCTCCGCCTTCTCGAACGTGCTGACCGGCTGGACGCAGGGCGGACCGATCGCCATCCACGGGACGAACCAGCCGTGGTCGATCGGCCGCCCCGTCTCGAACGGCTGCATCCGCCTGCCGAACAAGATCCTGCGCCGGATGTTCTCTGCGGCCCTGGCCGGCACGCCGGTCGTCATCCACCAGTGAGACGCGTACTCCTCGTCGCCGCAGCCGTTGCGCTCGCCGCCGTCGTGGCTGCCCTCTCGGCGCGTGCTCTGTCCCGCCCCGATCCCCTCGTCCAGGCCGAGGCCGACGGCTGCAAGCGCAACAACACCCTCATCTACCAGCACCAGGCGCCGAACTGGGCGTACGTGAACGACCGGGACGCGCCCGCCGGCGGCCCGCCGCCCGAGCCCGTCTGGCTCGAGGGGACGGTGAGCTCTGAGAAGCAGCCGCTCTACCCCGCGCGCCCGACGGGCGTCGACAATCCGCTCACGCATCTCTCCTACGACTTCGTCTTCGACGTCGCGCCCGACACGGAATACCAGGCCCTGCTCGGAGGCAGTCCCACGCAGCGGACGGGCAACTTCGCGGAGGAGATCGAGGACGTGAACCGGATCCACGTCGAGCGCGAGGAGGCGGCGTTCCCGAGCTGGGCGTGGCCGGATCGCGGCGACCGGGTCAAGCTGCTCGGGTCCTGGATCTGGGACTGCGACCACTCCGCCTACGGAGAGCGCACCGAGGTGCACCCCTTCCGCGCGATCTGGGTCGGGCGTCAGGCGCCGACGACCAGCCGCACCGCCCAGGTTGAGGGCGATCTCTTCATCTCGACCGACGGCACGTACGCGTCCCGGCAGGCCGATTGCTCGCACCGCGCGAAGGGCGACCGTGCGGCCTTCCGCGCTTGCGTCGCGGAGCCGGAACCGCCGCAGGAGGTCAGCGGCACCTACCGGTTCGCCCTACGCGCACCACCGAGGCCCGCGGGCGCGCGGCGGCTTGACATCACGGTCGTCGACATGGGCAGCACGCGGAACTCGCCGCGACCGACGGTGACGCAGAGCGGCCGCGACGTCGTCGTCTCGCTGACCATTCCCGCGCGGGCGGGTCTGGCGCCGACGCGGCTCGTGGTCGCGCGCCGGATCGTGGTCGGGTGGACGCCGCGTCCGGTGCGGGCGCGTCCTGTCCATCTGCGCGTACGTCTCGACCGTGTGCTCACGCGTCGCGCCATGGACCCGGCCGGCCCGACGCAATCCACGCGGCTGGGGCAGACCACGGCACCGCCCGGGGAGTGGATCGTCTACTGGAAGCTCGGCAGCAGATGGGGACGCTGGCCGGGCGTTCTTGCGGCGCGCGACGGGCGCACCTTCCGCGGCGGTCAGATCGTCGACGTGTTCGTGCCGCGAGGAAGGCCCTGGACAGCGCTCTTCGTCACGCGCGAGTGCGACTTCGGGGCGCTCGGCAATGCCGTCACCGCGCGAGGAACCGTGGCGCCGTGTCCACGTGGAAAGGAGCTCGGGAACCTCATCGGCGACGATGTGCCCGGGTACGCCGTGCGAACCTTCGCGTCGCCGGCGGCGAGTCTCGGCCGGCACGTGGTGAATTCGCGCCTCCCGGGCTCGACCTGCCCGCCCGCGAACGCACGAGGCTGCTACGCCGTGACGTTCACGGTTACGCGAGCGCCTTAGGAGGTAAGAACCCCGCACCGACCAGGAGGTACAGGTGGCCCGACCACGTAACGATCTACTCGGCAAGCTGACCGACGCAGGCGAGGAAGCAATCAACCGTCTCCACGACGCTCCCGGCGCCGACCGGCTGCTCGCGGTCGCGACCAACATGCGCGACCGCGTAGACGAGCTGTCAAAGAAAGTGCGTGGCATCGACGCGATGGAGAAGCGGTTGCGAGACCTGGAGGGCCAGGTCGACAAGCTGAGCGGCGGCGCGAAGAAGACTGCCTCCCGCAGCCGAACCGCGGCCAAGAGCACCGCGTCACGGAGCCGCGCGGCAGCCAAGAGCACGACCGCGAAGGCCCGCTCGACGGCCACGCGCAAAAGCTCGAGCTCGCGGAAGAAGCCGTAGGAGGCTACGCGGGGACGTGGAGCCGCAGAGCCTTCGGGACGACGTCGAAGCGAACCGGCGTCGTTCCGGGCTGCTCCCCGTCGAGCTCGATCGGCAACGGCTCCGAGGCCTCGACGGTGACCGTCGTGCCGCGGAGGAGCTCCGCCTTGGGGTGGGGGAGATGCTTGCCCTTGTACGTCTTCGGAAGCGTTACGAGCAGGTCGCGCTTGGTCAGGTCACCGATCAGCAGGACGTCGAAGACCCCGTCGTCGGGCTCGGCCTCCGGGCACATCATCATTCCGCCGCCGAAATAGCGTCCGTTCGCGACGATCACGTCGTGCATGCGTCCGGAGCGTGTCTCGGCGCCGACCGTGACGCGCACGTCGGTCGTCTGCCAGCGCGCGAACACGGCGAAGGTTGCCCACGCGTACGAGACCTTGCCGCCGAGCGCCTTGGTCGTCTCGTTCGCACGCTGCGCGATCGCGCCGCTCATTCCGGCGCTTGCGATGTTGGCGAAGTAGGACTCCTGCTCGGTCCCGTCCCAGCGGCGGTAGTGGGCGCAGCCGAGGTCGATCTCCCGCGTCCGTCCGTTGAGGGCGACGTCCACGGCGGCCTCGACCTGGCGGGGGATCTCGTAGGTGCGGACGAAGTCCCAGCCGGTCCCGCGCGCGATCACTGCGATCTCGACGCCGTCGACCCCGGCGATCCCATTCGCGACCTCGTTGAC
>JALZOQ010000170.1 GCA_030913835.1 Actinomycetota bacterium
CAGCGGACGTCCACCGTCAGCACGCAGCGCCGCGTGGAGTCGAACACGATTCTCTTTGCGCTCGTGGCGATTGGGATCGTGACGGCACTCGCCCTGGCGGCGGCGAAGTTCGGAGGTTCCGAGCCCCAGCGCACCGGGGTGGCCGCGGCACCGCCCGGAGGGTCTCCGGCGGCGCCGCAGAAAGTCGCACGGCCGACCGTGGTGAACCTGGTGCTGACCGCGAAGGGCGGGAACTGCTGGCTGATGGTGCATGCGAACTCGGCGTCCGGCGACGAGCTCTTCCAGGGCGTGCTGGAGAAGGGCAAGTCGCTGCCGCTCTCGGCCAAGCGGCTCTGGATCAACGTCGGCTCGCCCGAGAACCTCGTCGTGAAGCTGAACGGTCGCCGGACGACGATCCCGACCGGCCGGCCGGTCGTCCTGCTCGTGACCCCGAAGGGGATCCAGCGCCAGAGCGCGTGAGCTCACGCCCTCGCGCGGTCGTCGTCGTCACCGGCAGCGAGCTCGTACGAGGCGAGCGAACCGACCTCAATGGGCCCTTCCTCGCGCGGGAGCTGCTCGCCCTGGGCTTCGAGCCGGCCCGCATCGTGATCGTCGGCGACGCCGAGAAGGAGCTGGCCGCGGCGCTTCGTGAGGGCCTCGAGGCGGACGTCTGCATCGTTTCGGGAGGCCTCGGGCCCACGCACGACGACCGAACAGTGGAACTGCTCGGCCTCGCGGCAGGCCGTGAGCTGAGACTGGATCCCGAGCTCGAGCGGGAGATCGGCAGCGTGTCGCGGAGGTTCGCCGAGCGGATGGGCCGGCCGTACGCGGATTTCGAGGCGGGAGTGCGCAAGCAGGCGACCCTGCCGGAGGGCGCGCTGTCGCTCGGGCTCGCCGGCACCGCGCCGGGGGTGCTGCTCGCGCTCGACGGGCGCGTCGCGGTCGCGCTCCCAGGCCCGCCGGGCGAGCTGAAGCGGCTCTGGCCCCGTGCGCTCGAGACCGAGCAGTTTCGCAAGCTCTTGCAGCGTGCGCGGCCGCCCGAGCGTCGCGTTCTCCGTTTCTACGGCGCGAGCGAATCGGCAATCGCGAAGGCGCTCGCGGACGCGGGCGGAGAGGCTCCGGGCGTCGAGGCGACGATCTGCGCGCGGGACTTCGAGATCCACGTCGACCTCGTCGTCGACCCCGGGGCCGAAGGCCGCGCCGACGAGCTCGAGGGCGCGTTCCTGCCTCCGATCGAGCGCTACCTGTTCACGCGCGACGAAAGTCCCGTCGAACGGCTCGTGCTCGAGCTCTGCCGCGAGCGCGGCCTGACGCTCGCGACCGCGGAGTCCTGCACAGGGGGTCTCGTCGCCGCGCGGCTGACGAGCGTCCCTGGCTCGAGCGACGTCTTCCTCGGTGGCGTCGTTGCCTACTCGAACGACGTGAAGCGCAATGAGCTCGGCGTTGCCGATGCGATCCTCGAGGCGCACGGGGCGGTGTCGGAGGAGACCGCGGCCGCGATGGCGGCGGGGGCGCGCGAGCGGTTGCAGGCCGACGTCGCCGTGTCGGTGACCGGCGTCGCGGGACCCGGCGGAGGGACGGGCGAGAAGCCGGTCGGCCTCGTCTACCTGCACGCCGTGGGGCCGGACGGCGAGCGCAGCGTTAGCTTCAGCGTTCCGGGTGACCGTGAGTCGATCCGCCGGCGCGCCGCCGTGGCCGCGCTTCATCTGGCGCGGCGGCTTCTGGCACGAAATCGCGACAGTCCCGTATGACCTCTGCGCGTACCGTTGAAGGCCGTGATCGGCTACGGCTCTTCTGCGGTCTGCGGCTCCCCGAGGATGCGCTCGACCGGCTCGTGTCCTGGCAGCAGGCCGAGCTCGCGCGGGCGGAGGTGCGCATCGTCCCGCGCGAGCACCTGCACGTCACGCTTGCGTTTCTCGGCAGTCGGCCCCTGGCGGACGTGCCCGCGATCGTGGAGGCGCTTGCAGCGGCAGCCGCCGAGGCCGAGTCGCCCTTGCTCCAAGCCGTTCGCTACCGCGAGACGCGCAGTGTCGGCATGGTCGTGCTGGGCGACACGAACGATCGCGGAGCGCGGCTGGCGGACGATGTCCAGCGGCGTCTGGAGGCACTTGGGGTCTACGAGCGCGAGGCTCGTCCCTGGCTGCCGCACGTCACCGTGGCGCGCTTCCGGTCGCGGCCGCGGCTCCAGCCGGCCGTTCCGGACCTCGGCGCGGTCAGTCCGTCCGATGCTGCTCTCTACAATTCGGTGCTGCGATCTACCGGAGCGCAGTACGTCGTCCTTGAATCAGTTGCGCTAGGAGGTACTTAAGTGGATCGCGAGCAGGCTCTGGACGTCGCCCTCGGCCAGATCGAGCGGAACTTCGGCAAGGGCGCCGTGATGAAGATGAACGATCGCGCTGCGGTCGCAATCGGCGCGGTCTCGACGGGCTCTCTCGCCCTTGACCTCGCGCTCGGAGTCGGCGGACTCCCGCGTGGCCGCATCGTCGAGGTCTTCGGCCCGGAATCGTCCGGAAAGACGACGCTCGTGTACCACGTCATCGCCGAGGCCCAGCGGCGCGGCGGCATCTGTGCCTTCATCGATGCCGAGCACTCGATGGATCCCGCGTACGCGAAGAAGATCGGCGTCAACATCGACGATCTCCTCGTCTCGCAGCCCGACACGGGCGAGCAGGCACTCGAGATCACCGAGCTTCTGATCCGGTCGGGCGCGCTCGACGTGGTCGCCATCGACTCGGTCGCGGCGTTGACGCCAAAAGCCGAGATCGAGGGTGAGATGGGCGACAGCCACGTCGGCTTGCAGGCCCGGCTGATGAGCCAGGCGCTGCGCAAGCTCGCCGGCACGCTCAACCGCACCGACACGATCTGCCTGTTCACGAATCAGCTGCGCGAGAAGATCGGCGTGATGTTCGGCAGCCCCGAGACGACCCCGGGCGGCCGCGCGCTGAAGTTCTACTCGTCGGTGAGGCTCGACATCCGGCGCATCGAGACGCTGAAGGAAGGCGTGGAGGCGATCGGCAACCGCGTCCGGGTCAAGGTCGTGAAGAACAAGGTTGCGCCGCCGTTCAAGCAAGCCGAGTTCGACATCATCTACGGCTCGGGAATTTCCTGGGAGGGCACGGTGCTCGACACCGGGCTCGAGCGCAAAGTCGTCCAGAAGTCGGGCTCCTACTTCAGCTTCGGCGACGAGCGGCTCGGCCAGGGCCGCCAGAACGCAACCGCTTTCCTGCGGGAGCATCCCGACGTGTGCCAGCAGATCCTGAGCGGAATCCAGGCCGACATCGGCCCGGAGCAGATCGTGTCCGCACGGCTCCTGCCCGAAGCCGGTGAGGCCGACGCGGCCAAGGCGGCGACGAACGGCAAGGCCCCGGAAGAGGCGCCGGAAGAGGTCGCTGCGGCGTCGTAGTGCCGACCGTCACCGCGCTCCGGTCGGCCCGGCGCGGGCGCGTTGCCGTCGACCTCGACGGCGCGCCCTGGCGCACCCTCCCTGCTG
>JALZOQ010000173.1 GCA_030913835.1 Actinomycetota bacterium
CCCCGCGGGCCGCGCGTCCTGCTGGCCCGAACCTAGCGTCTCCGTTCAGGCCGCCCCGGGAGCACGTTGAGACAGTGCCGGACGGAAGCGTCCGACCGGACTCGAACCGGTGACTAGAGCTTGGAAGGCTCTCGTGTTACCACTACACCACGGACGCGCAGACACCAGGGTAGCGCCCTGGCTAGCGTGCGGCCGTGGATCCGTATGCCTGGACGTGGAACGGCGAGGCACTCGTGCTCGTCCCCTCGCTTGTCGTCGCCTACGCCGTGACGGTTCGCGTCTATCCAGCGTCGCGGGCGCGGATCGCGGCGTTCGCGCTCGCCGTGGCGCTCATGCTCGCGGTGTTCGCGACGCCTGTGCAGACGATCGCGCTCGACTACCTGCTGACCGCGCACCTGCTGCAGAACGTCGTCATGGCCGAGTGGGCGCCCGCCCTGATCGTGCTCGCCCTCCCACCGGCGCTCGCGGCCACGGTGGCCCGCACGCGGGTCGTCCGCACGCTCACCAGGCCCGCCGTCGCGCTGCCGCTCTGGCTGGGGACGTACTTCGCCTGGCACGCCCCGCTCGCCTACGACTTCGCGCTCCGGCATCCGGTCACCGTCCTCCACCTCGAGCACCTGAGCTACCTCGTCGCGGGGCTCGCGCTGTGGTGGCCGGTGCTCCAGGACGCTCCCCATCGCCTGACGAGCGGCGCGAAGGCCGCCTACGTCTTCGCCGCCTTCGTCCTCGGGAGCCCCCTCGGGCTGGTGCTCGCGTTAGTTCCCTCAGCCGTCTACGCGACGTACCGCGATGGTCCCGGCCTCTGGGGGCTCGACCCGCTCTCCGACCAGCAGCTCGCAGGACTGACGATGGCCACGGAGCAAGCGGTGGTGTTCTTCGTCGCGTTCGCAATCTTCTTCCTGCGCTTCCTGCGCGAGGAGGAGGCTCGGGGCACGACGATGACCCGCTAGCTCCCCCACGACGTGTGCGGGAAAAACCGCGCTACTCGACGATGTACGTAGCGTCGATCTCCGGAACGTAAGTCGTGCCGCCGATCTGCGTGTCGTAACTCTTCGTGCCGACCACGACACCGTAGACCGTCAGCTTGTCACCCTCGCCGCCCCTTACGTGGCCGGTGTAGTTCACCCAGACCTGATCGGACCAGATGTCGTAGCCGAGGTCGGTGACGTAAAGGAGAATGATCCCCCCCGCCCCGCCGCTTTCTTGGATCTGAAGAATTTCGCCGTAGTAGCGAACCTTCGTCCCTGAATAGCTCTCCGGATCCTTGATCAGTTGCTTGTAAGGGATCGTCACGGTCGAATCGATGAACCGCTGACGGCGTTGCGCCTGCTGCGCGGCAATCTCGGCTGGAGACAGCCTGCGAGTGACGACGATCTGCTGCGCGCGTGGCGCGAAGCCGGGCTTTCTAGCAACCACGAGGAAACTGTTTCGACCGGGGCTGAGTGAGACGTCGGTCCGAAATCTGGTCCCGCTTAGGCTGACAGGCTGCCCTCGGACCACCACGGTTGCCCTTGACGTGGCGGTTCCGGCAATCGAAACGGTGGGCGCTGTGACGACGTCACCTGTATTCGGTTGCGATATCGCCAAGCTGACAAACGGCGGGCGCCGATCGATCAGAACTTCGGCGGTTTCTCGAATCGAGCCCTTCACCGCCAGGATTCGGATCGTGTTTCGACCGACTCTAAGACGAACCGTCTTCGCGAATCGCCCGCCTGAAAGCCCGACCGGCGTGCCTCCAATCGATACGACCGCGCCACGCGCGGCTGAGCCCTCGATCGCATACGTTTCGCGACGGACCGTGATCGGCCCTGAGCCGCTTTCGATTACCAGATCGGCGCCGGGCGGTGCCACAGGAGCCGTAGTAGCCGCGACTCGATCCTCCTCGGGCGTGTCCGGGCCGAGTATTGCACCGAGTGTGATCAGAGCGACAAAAATGGCGGCCACGATCAAGGCGATCTTCGCGGGCCAGCCTCTGCGACCCCACCACGCTAGGCCGGGAATGGAGCGCTCGCGGGAGGCACGATCCTCAACTTTCTTGACCTTCGCTTTGGGATCGAGAGCGGTTAGCTCGGACCGACGCGAATCCAGCGCTGAGGTCTCGGATCTCGCCGCTTCAAGCTCGCGGGCCGCAGCTTCCACAGCTCCGGTGTCGCTGCGTACGGCATCGACTGCCGCCTGAGCTGCCTCTATCGCGCCTCGATCCGCGTTCACATCGTCGAAGCGTTGCTGCGCATTAGCAAGTGTTTGCTCGTAGCTCTGCGTTCTTTCTGCAGCGTTCTTGGCAGCTGTGTTTATCTTCGCCGCGAACTCGCGAACCGGTGTCGCGTCGCCTGGGTGACCTCGAATAACGCTGTCGAAGCGCGGCGTATCGAGCAACAAGAGGACTTCTCGGGTATCGGCTTTGTCAGATTTGGCGCCGGACGTCTCGACGGTTGCACGCACGGCCGGAGAGATTTCGACCGTGCCGTCGGGAGTCTCCAGACGGTTGCTGTACAGACGAACATTGCCGTAGCTGCCCAAGAGTTGGCCTGTCTGGGCAGCGGCTAGATCGCCAGTCGCGTCTCGCAGCGATCGATCATGGTTTCGCACGGCATCCTTCAGGTGGTCCTCAGCCTCCTTCAGGGAGCGATCGTGTTCGCGTTCCGTCTGGCCAAACAGCTCTCGCGCTTGGCGAACGCGCGCCTCGTACTCGCGCTCAGCGGCCGCGAGGCGCTCTCGCGCTTCCCGGATCGCGTCCTTTCCCCGATCGTCCGCAGCCCCCACGCAAATCCCCTTTCCCTGCCGGGATGCCAGCGAGCCTACTAATTGACACGCCAAATGTCACTGTGAGCTCTCGCCTGGGCACCCGCACCTGGGGATTTAGGGGCCACTCGGTCTCGCGCCCGTCCGGCAAACGCGGCGGCGGAGCCGGGCTCCGCCCGGCGGTAGCC
>JALZOQ010000186.1 GCA_030913835.1 Actinomycetota bacterium
GTTCGGTCGGTCTCGCCGAGCAGCGCGACTTCGCCGAAATAGTCGCCGGGCCCGAGCTTGCGACGCTCGTCCCCGCCCACCGACACGGTCGCATGGCCGCTGTCGATGACGAAGAAGCCGACGCCGCCTTCGCCCTCGACGATCACGGTCTCGCCCGCCTTGATGGTGCGCTCCTTCATCGAGCCTGCGATCCTGTCCAGCTCCCGGCGATCGAGATCGGAGAAGAGTGGAACGCGCTTCAGAACCTCGGTCGGGGCGGGCACCCGGCCATTCTATGACATACGAAGGGCACCGATGAAGACGGACGTCGAGCCGTGAAGCTGACGGTTGCCGGCTGCTCGCCCGCCTGGCCGAACCCCGGCGGAGCGCAGTCCGGGTACCTGGTCGAAGGCGAATCGGGACGGCTCCTACTGGATTGCGGGCCGGGTGTTCTCCCTCAGCTGCGCGTGCGCGAGGGGTGGCCCAGGCTCGACGCGATAGCGATCAGCCATTTCCACCTGGACCACTGGGGAGACCTCGTCCCCTGGACGTGGGGTCTGATGTTCGGCCCGGCGCACGAGCTCGAGCCGCCCGAGCTCTGGCTTCCTCCGGGCGGCACCGAGCAGCTTCGCACGTTCGGCCGCTCGTTCGGCACCGAGAAGATGTTCGAGATCACGTTCCCGATCCGCGAGTACGCCGAGGCGGTGGCTTTCGGAGCGGCGAGCCTCGAGGTCATGCCGGTCCGGGTTCCGCACTATGGGCTGCAGTGCTTCGGCTTCCGCGTCACCGGTGCGGGTGCCACCGTCGCGTACTCGGCGGACTCCGGCCCCGCTGACGCTCTGACCGACCTCGCCCGTGACGCAGACCTGTTCATCTGCGAGGCGACGCTGGCGGAGTCGAGAGAGGAGGGGGCCCGCGGTCACCTGTCCTTGGAGGAGGCCGCTGCAGCGTTCGAGGCGTCGGGCGCGCGTCGGCTGCTGGTGACGCACCGCCCGGCGGAGCTGCCGCTCGGTCCCGGCTTCGAGCAAGCTCGCGACGGAATGGAAATCGAGATCTAGGCGTTTCCGCCGCTCGCGCTTGGCGGGTTGGTAAGGGAGCGCAGACGGACAAGCGGTAGAGCCACCTGTCCTGAGACGGCGCCGCCGAGATCGGCGCCTAGACAGGCACCGGCGGCGCCAACCGCGACCCGACGACCATTTCTGCCGCCTGTCGGCTCTCGGGCTCGCCGTTGACGGCGGCGAGGAAGTCGTCGCGCGCGAGCGCGAGCAGGTCGACGTCGGTGCGGGCGCAGACGGTCGCCGTTCGCGGCACGTCCCGCAGGAGCGCGATCTCCCCGAAGTAGCTGCCGGGGCCGTGCACCGACGGAGGCTGCCCTTCGGGGACGATCTCGACCTCGCCGCGCTCGACGATGTAGAAGCGATCGCCTGGCTCGCCGGTGCGGATGATCTCGGTGCCCGCGGCAGCCTGAACGGGGACGAGGCGCGATGCCGTCCGCTCGATAGTCGGCTCCGGCAGTGGCGCGAAGATCGGAATCGCGCGGAGCAACGCCACACGGGCGAGTGGCGGCGTCGCGGTGGAGTCGATCACCGAGAGTTGCCGCCACGTCAGCGCGACGAGGACCGGCAGAAAGGCGCCGGTCGCGATCAGCGCGCCCCGGGGGCCGACGCCGGCGATCAGAAGCGGGGCGGCGGCCGCTCCGAGGGCGATCGAGCCGACGATGAGGCTCTCGAGCACCCCGAAGACCCTCGCGAGGACGGCGTCGTCGGCCGAGCGCTGGAGCAACGTCATGCCCGCGACGTCGACGATCGTGTTGCCGATGCCGACGCAGCCGAGCATGACGATCGCGAGCACCGCGCTCGGCCAGATGCCGATCAGTGCGATCGGAACGCCCCAGAGCACGATGCCGAGGGTGAATCCGACCGCGAGCCGCTCGCGCCCGACGAACGCCGTCGCCGCGACCGCGCCCAGAAGCCCTCCGACTCCGAGCGCGGAGTTCAGGATGCCGACGCCGGAGCTGCCGAGGCCCACGACCTCGATCGACGCGACGACGACCAGCACGCTCAGGGCGCCCATGACGAACGTCTGCGCGGCGAAGAGGCCGACCAGCACGCGCAGGCCACGGTCGCCCGCGATCGCGCGAAAGCCGCCGGCGGCATGCGCCAGAAACGGCTCCCGCGGCGCCCCTTCCTTGGGCTGCGGCGCCGGCTTGGGTGTGATCCGCAGCACGAGGGCGGCCGACCAGACGAACAGTGCGGCGGTCACGAGGAAGACGACGCCTGTGGACGAGACCGCGAGCAGCAAGCCGCCCAGCGCGGGGCCGACGAAGATCCCCGCGCTCTCGATCGTCGTCGCGACCACGTTCGCCGCGGTCAGCTCCTGAGGCGTCTGCGCGAGCGACGGCACGAGCGCCGCCTGGGCCGGCCTGAAGGCGGTCGCGGTCACCGCGACGAGGCCGGACAGCACGTACACGATCCAGACGGGGCCGTCCGCGAACACCACGGCGGCCGCGGCAGCCAATGTCACAGCGCGGATCGCGTCCGCCGCGACCATCACGTGTGCCCGCCGCAGCCGGTCGCCGAGCGCGCCGGTCAAAGGCGCTGCCAGCGCCGCGGCCGTCCAGCGGGCGAAGCCGACGAGTCCGACCGCGGTGGCACCGCCCGCGTCGTACGCGAAGACCACGAGCCCGACGCCGTACGCCCAGGTGCCGAT
>JALZOQ010000199.1 GCA_030913835.1 Actinomycetota bacterium
CCACTGGGCCTTCTACGTCACGAGCGGGATCGCAGCTGTCGGCGTCCTGGCCGCGCTCGTGCTGATCCGCGAGTCGGAGATTCCGGAGGGAGCGGAGCCAGTTCCGACCGTCTAGGCCGGTTGCCAGAACTTGTAGAAGCCCGCGCCGTAGCCGAAAAAGGGACCAAGAAAGTCCTCGAGCGCACGCGCGTGCTCAAGGCCACCGGTGAAGACCGGGTCGAAGCCCGCGTCGCGGATCAGCTGCTCGACGACCTCGCGCGCCTCGTCGTCCGCCGCGTAGAGGCTGCCCGGCCGTTCGGGTTGCTCGTCGATCTTGTCGTAGAGCTTCGCGAAGTTCAGGTTGAACGCCTTCGCGACCGGCCCCTTCGTGTGCGACTTGACCTCGTGCGCGAGCGACGGGAACTCGTCGTTGCGGCCCCCGAAGGCATTCGTCGCGTCGATCACGATCTTGCCCTCGAGCCCACTGACCTGCCCGAGCGCATCCCCGATCGCGCCCGACGGCACCGCGACGAGCGCCGCGTCGAAATACGTCGCGTCGCCCCCGTCCTTGCCCACTTCCTGCACTTGATGCCCCGCCTTGCGCCAGCGCGCGGCGAGGCCGCCGCCGACATTGCCTCTGCCTACGACTGTGATGTTCATGCGGTCCGCAACGTGGCTTGCGCGGCAGACATTCCCTCGGGAGGGATCGTCCGACAGCGGCCTCCTGCCGATCAAGGCGGAGTGCGCAGCCTCGTACCCGTCCTCGCCGTCGTGCTGCTCGCTTCAGCATGCGGCGAGAAAGACAAGCTGAAAGCCGTGGCAGAGCGCGCCGTCTCGCAGCCGGGCAGGTGCACCTACGTGAGCGGCTGGATAGACGGCCCCGAGAGCTACGGCTGCGTCTGGATCGTCCGCGGCAGCCAAATGCCCGTGACGCGGTCGCTCGCCGCCGCGCTGTCGGGCCAGGGTTTTGCGCTTTCGTGCCAGACCGCGGGCGAGACAGTTGAGCTCCACGGCTACACGAAGGACATGCGGGTGAGCGGGCGGATCGTCCCACCCGGTCCCGTCTACGCCTTCGACGGGCGGCCGATGCCCGAGCGCCTCGCGCGCTACGGGGAGCCTCCGACCCCGCCCGGCGCGGTCGTCGTCCACCTGGACGTCTCGAGCCGCGAGGCGACGGGTCTGGACGAGCAAACGGTCGCGAACGGGATCGCTTGCTCGTCGCCGGCCGCCGAGCCGCGAACGCTTCCCGACTGCGTCGCGGCCTGGAACACCGGAAAGGCGGAGCTGCGGGCTGCCGTGGCCAAACGACGCCCACGCGACGCCGCGCACGTCGGCGAGCTCCGCGAGATACGCGGCGGCGGATGCGTCTTCACGTTCCACGCAGGCGACGAGTGGATGATCGCGGTTGCGCGCTGGCGCGGCAGGGAGCTGGCGTGGGAGCCGACCGGACTGCAGAGCGGCGAGTGGTCGCCGGAGTTAGCCCGCTCCAGGCCCGACAACGTCGACGTCCGTCCCGACGGGAGGCTCAGGCTGCGAGCGCGGCGCTAGGCTTCGCCGCGATGCCGCGCGACTATCCGACCGTGCTGGAGCTCGTCGGCGGCACTCCGATCGTGCGCCTGCAGAAGCTCGCCCGGCCCGACGGCCCGATGCTCCTCGCGAAGCTCGAGTACCTCGAGCCCGGCGGCTCCCTGAAAGACCGCATCGGCCTGCCGCTGATCGAGGCCGCCGAGCGCGACGGAAAGCTCAAGCCCGGCGGGACGATCGTCGAGCCCACGTCGGGAAACACGGGTGTCGGCCTCGCGATCGCAGCGGCGATCAAGGGCTACCGCTGCATCTTCGTCATGCCCGACAAGATGAGCCAGGAGAAGATCGCGCTCCTGCGCGCCTACGGCGCCGAGGTCGTGATCTGCCCCACGGCGGTCGAGCACGACTCCCCCGAGAGCTACTACTCCGTCTCGGACCGCCTCGCCGAGGAGATCCCCGGCGCGTTCAAGCCCGACCAGTACTCGAACATGGCCAACCCGACCGCGCACTACGAGGGCACCGGCCCTGAGCTGTGGGAGGAGACGGGCGGCGAGATCGACGCGCTCGTGATCTCCGTCGGCACGGGCGGGACGATCTCCGGCGTCGGCAAGTACTGGAAGGAGCGCAACCCGGACGTCCTGATCGTGGGTGCCGACCCCGAAGGCTCGGTTTACACCGCCAAGGACGAGTCTGGTC
>JALZOQ010000237.1 GCA_030913835.1 Actinomycetota bacterium
CCTGCACGGGGCGTGCCGCTCGCGACGTCGAGGAGCTTCTCGACGCGGCCGAGCGGTACCTCGCGGGCCAGGAATGGGAGCTCGGGCAGACGCGGCGCGAGCTGGTGTCGCTGGACGACTAGACCAGGCCCTGGACGATCGCCGCGCTGCCTGCCACGAGCAGGATGGCGCCGACCGCCCGCAGAAGCTGCCGCTCGTCGAGCCGCCCGGTGAGGCGTGCACCGAGGAGCGCGCCCGGAATCGAGGCAGTGGCACCGAGAGCCAGAAGGCCCCAGTCGATCCCGCCCGGCGCATGCCCAGCCACGCCGGCTATTCCGACCGCCACCCCGACCGTGAGGTTCGTGCCGACCGCCTGGGCCGGCGGTTCCCCGAGGCGGAGCAGCGCGGGCATCCGAAGCGCGCCCAGGATCAGCCCGACCAGCCCTCCGAGCAGGCCGATCGCCGCTCCAGCAGCTGCGGCCGCACGGACGTCGACCCGGTCGCGCCGAACGGTCGGGGTGCGCCGGGGCCGGAGAAGGTCGATCCCGAACCCGAGCAGGGCCACGCCGATCACGACGAGCAGCGCATCTCCCGGCAGCGCGCCGGCGGCGAGACCGCCGATCACCGCGCCCGCGACCGAGGGTGGCGTCATCCACGCGACGAGCCGCCAATCGATCCGACCGGCTCGGATGTGCGTGCTCCCCGCGGTGAGCGCCGCGATCGCCGACACGCCGATGTTCGCCCCGGCGCCCGCCGCGGGGCTCGAAGCGACGAGGAGGAGCGCGGGAAGCCGGATGTTGCCGAGCACGAGCCCTGCCACTCCGCCGGCAAGCGCGGTGAGGAAGCACCACAGCGCGACGGCGGCGTAGGCGAGGATCGTCAGCGTGCTCGTCGCGACCACGTCGGCGAGCATTCCAAAACCCAGCTACGAATATGCGCGTGTCCAACCGCATGCGCAGGGTCAATGCCTCGGTCCGCGAGGTGCTCTCGGAGGCAATCGGGACGCTCAAGGATCCTCGCATCGGCTTCGTGACCGTCACCGGCGTCGAGACCTCGCCCGATCTCCGTCACGCGAAGGTCTTCGTCAGCGTGTTCGGCTCGGAGCGCAAGCGCGAAGCGGCGATCACGAGCCTGAATGCGGCCCACGGTGTCTTGCAGGCGCGGGTGGGAAGCGAGCTCCGGCTGAAGCGGACTCCCCAGCTGGCCTTCGAGTACGATCCGACGGTCGAGCGCGGCGTGCGCATGACGCAACTCATCGATGAGCTCGCCCCAGACGACCACGAGTGATCTTGACGCGGTCGCCGCGGCGTTTCGCGAACACGACCGCTTCCTCGTCACGACGCACGAGAACCCCGACGGCGACGCGCTCGGGTCGCTGCTCGCGGCCACGCTGATCCTCGAGGCGCTCGGCAAGGACGCGGTGATGTACCTCTACGGGGACGTCACGATCCCGACGGAGTACCAGTTCATGGAGCTCGAGCGCCTGACGCGCAACCTCCCGGAGGACGCGGCTGAGCGCGTCCTCGTCGCGGTCGACTGCGCAAACGAGGATCGCATCGGCCACGACCTCGGCCTTGTCGAGCGCGCGCCGCTCACGATCGACATCGACCACCACCACGACAACACGCGCTTCGGGGACCTCAACCTGATCGTCTCGGAAGCGTCGTCGACCGGGGAGGTCCTACGCGACGTCCTGCACGAGCTTGGCCTCGAGCTAACGCCGGAGATCGCGGAGGCGCTCTACATCGCCCTCGTCACGGACACCGGCCGCTTCCAGTATGCGAACACGACTCCGAAGGCGCTTCGCCTCGCTGCCGAGCTCGTCGACGCCGGAGCCGATGTGCACTCGATCTTCCAGCAGGTCTACGAGAGCTTGCAGTTCCAGAAGCTGAAGCTGCTCGCGCGCGCGCTCGAGCGGGCACAGGTCTACGAGGGCGGACGGATCGTCGTCTCGTATCTCCTGCGCACCGATTTCAGCGAGCTGCGCGCCCCGGACCCCTACTCGGAGGGGATCATCGACTATCTCCGGGCAGTCGAGGGCGCCGACATGGCGGTTCTGATCCGAGAGCCGCCGCGACTGTCCGGGCCCGAGCGGCGGATCAGCCTGCGCGCGTCGACGGACGAGCTCGACGTGTCCGCGATCGCGCGCAAGTCCGGGGGTGGAGGACACCGGCAAGCGGCGGGCTTCTCGAGCGAGGCCTCGGTGGAGGAGATCACCGACTTCGTGCGGCGCGAGTTCCGCGCGGCGATGGCCCCGGCTGCGTAGCTAGTCCTGGGCGAAGATAGGGCGTGGTCCCTCGCGCCCTCCAGCCCAGCGGCATCGTCCTGCTCGACAAGCCGGCGGGACCGTCGTCGTTCGTGCTCGTGCGCGACCTGCGGGCCCGGACGGGCGCCCGGACCGGTCACGCGGGCACGCTCGATCCGTTTGCGACCGGATTGCTGCTGCTGTTGTCTGGAGCGGCAACTAAGCTGGCTTCATGTTTCGTCGGGCTCGACAAGCGCTACGTGACCGAGGTCGACCTGACTGCGCGCACGGCCACGGGCGATCCGGAGGGCGATGTGGTGGAACGCCATGCGCCGCCCGGCGAGGCCGACCTCGAGCAGCGGCTCGAGGCCCTCCGGGGCGAGGTCGAGCTGCCGATCCCCGCCGCGTCCGCGGTGAAGATCGGCGGCGAGCGCGCCTACAAGCTGGCGCGGCGCGGAGTCGCGGTGGAGATGCCGATCCGCCGCTCGCGTGTCGACGCGCTCGACGTCATCGCGTATACGGGCGACAGCGTGCAACTCGATCTGCGCGTCAGCTCCGGTACCTACGTCCGCTCGATCGCGGACGCGCTCGGCGGGCACTGCCGGACGCTACGTCGGCTCGAGATCGGGCCCTTCGACGTCGCGGACGCTGACCCCACCCGGTTCATCCCTCCTGACGAGGCGCTTGCCGCACTGGAGCGGATGTGACGGTCGCGCGCACCGTGGCCGAACTCGAACGGAAGCCCCGGACGGCCGCGATCGGGACGTTCGACGGGGTTCACCTCGGCCACCGCCGCGTGCTCGACACGGCGCTGGCGGCAGGCGGGACACCGACCGCGGTCACGTTCGACCCGCACCCCCGGACGGTCCTCGGCAACCACGTCGGGCTGATCTCCTCGCCGCAACGGAGGCTCGAGCTGCTCGTGGAGGCCGGCATCGAGGACGTCCTGGTCGTGGAGTTCACGCCGGAGATCGCCGCGCTCCCGCCGGAGGCCTTCGCCGAGCAGACGCTCCGGGCGATCGGAGCCGAGGTCGTCGTCGCGGGTGCGGACTTCCGCTTCGGTCGCAAGCGCAGCGGCGACCTGGACCTGCTGCGCGGGCTGGGCTTCGACGTCCGGCCGGTTCCGCTCGTCGAGCGCGTGTCGT
Organism: Actinomycetota bacterium; assembly: GCA_030913835.1. GTDB lineage: Bacteria > Actinomycetota > Thermoleophilia > Gaiellales > Gaiellaceae > UBA5186. The sequence goes on from JALZOQ010000237.1 coordinate 3,370, forward strand.
CGTCGGAGATCCGGAACCTGCTGACGGCAGGCGAGATCGAGCGCGCCGCGGAGGGGCTCGGGCGCCCCCCCGAGCTCGACGGGATCGTCGTGTCAGGCGAGGCCCGGGGCGGCACGCTCGGATTCCCGACGGCGAACCTCCGGGTGGACCCGAACCTCCTGGTCCCCGAGTACGGAATCTACGCGGGTTACGCCGAGGGCACGCGAGCCGCCATCTCGATCGGGACGAATCCGCACTACGGCGGCCAGGAGCGGCGCATCGAAGCGTTCCTGCTCGACTTCCACGGCGATCTCTACGGACGCCGGCTCGTCGTCGAGCTCTGGCGGCGCCTTCGCGACGAGCGTGCGTTCGCGAGCGAAGGGGAGCTTGTCGAGCAGATCGCCCGCGATGTCGAGCAGACCCGTACGGCCGTTCGCCCCGTATAGCTGGACGAAGGTCGACGCCGCGCTGGCTTGGCCGCAAGTTTCCGCAAAATGCGGGGTCTACTCTGATATGGGAGAGAACATGAGGAGCGAGCCGCCGGCCTTGGCCGTTTTGGAGAGCGTCCGGTGCCTCGAGTGCGGGGAGATCTACTCCAAGCCGGGGCGCGGGGGCACGGCTGCGGCGAACCCAGGCTGTCCGGCCTGCGGGTACGTCGGCTGGCTCTCCGTCACCGTTCCTCTTGGAGCAGCTGAGCGGCACCGCTCCGCCTCGGATCGCCTGCGCCACCGATCCGCGTAATCAGACTCACTCCGCCGAAGTAGTGATGCGGCGCCGGCCAACGCCGGACTACGCGACCGCGCCGTTCAAGCACGGCGAGCGCTTCGGTATCGACTCCCGGCTCCGCGTTCACGACGTCGCCCGCCGGGTGGACGCGCGGTCGGTCGACGGCCTCCTGCGCGTCCAGACCCTCGTCGAGCACACCTGCGACCACGCTGGCGAGCGCCGTTCGCAACCTTGTCCCGCCGGCCGCGCCCGCGGCGAGCACCAGCTCGGGAGCGTCAAAGGCGAGGCTCGGTGCCATCATGCTCGCCATCCGCTTCCCGGGGCGAAGCGGCCCGCGGACGAGATCGGCCTCGCCGAGCATGCTGTTCAGGTGCAGGTCGAGGCCGGGGAGGAAGTCGCCCGAGCCGAGGCCCAGGCTGGTCGTCAGGACGCACGCGTTGCCGTCGGCGTCGGCGGTGACGAGATTCGTCGTGTCGCCCGGCTCGTCCCGCACCGCGGGGAAGGTTTCGACGAGCTGGAGGACTCGGTCGCGCTCGCTGAGCCCGCGCAGTTGCGGCAGCCGCGGCAACGTCTCGGCGACGCCCGCCAGGCCGCCACGGGTGACGAACCGCGCCCCGGCGTACGCGACCTCGACCGGTTCGTCCCAGCGCGGCTGGTAGCGGGCGAGGTCGTCGCGCGTGATCGTCCCGCCGCGCTCGCTCAGGAGGGAGAGCAGCGCGTCGGCGAGCGTCCCGTCGTAGACGCTGCGCGCTCCCTCCCCGGCCACGATCCCTAAGGCGGGCTCGAGCCCGGGCTGGCGCAGCAGGTCTCCGGCGGCGAGCATGCGCCCGCCCGGTGCATAGATCTGCGCGCCCTCGTGCATCGTCATCACCGGCGCGAGCATCGCGAGGCACGCGGCGTGCGCCGGCGGGAATGCGACGCCCCCACGCGTGAGTTCGAGCGCCGGCTCGACGACCTCCGCCCAGGGCAGGCGTCCAAAGCGCTCCCAGAGCGCGGTGAGTCCCGCCGGCAGGCCCGGGACGGCGCACGAGGCGGGCCCGATCGCGTAGTGCACCAGCTCCTCGCCGAAAGCCACCGGGAGGAACTCGAGCTCGGGCGGGCGCCACTCGCCGCCGAGCCCGGGCACAGCCACGAAGCAGTCCAGGTTCCAAGCGCGGCCGGCCCGCGCGTCGAAGTAGATCGCGTGCCCGCCGCCGAGTAGCCCCGTCATGACCGTCTCGGCCACGCACGACGCGAGCGAGGCAGCGACGGCTGCGTCAGCGGCCGACCCACCGGCCTCGAGGGCGGCGATTCCGGCGTCGACAGTAGCCGGATGGCCCGCAGCAACGCCTGCTGGAAGCATCGTTGCTACCCTACGGGCGACCGCAACCTCGGCCGCGCGCGTCTTCCTCGCGGCGTGCTGGGATCGCGGAGACGACGACGCAGGAGGCCCTTTGACTCTCACCAAGGAAGCGAAGCTCGAGCTCGTGCGGAAGCACGGGGCGAGTGAGACCGACACCGGCTCTGCCGATGTGCAGGTGGCGATGTTGACGGAGCGAATCAACCAGCTCACGGAACATCTCCGCACGCACAAGCACGACCACCATTCCCGCCGCGGACTGCTGAAGCTCGTCGGGCGCCGGCGGCGGTTTCTGAACTATTTGCAGCGCACGGACGTCGAGCGCTACCGCAACCTGATCAAGGAGCTCGGCCTCAGGCGGTAAACAAGGAACCATCCCGGGCCACGGGGTCCGGGTCCCAGTAGGAGGGTGGAAGTTTGAGTGAGCTCCTGGCCCCCAGGGGAGTTGGGAGCTCATTCAAACCTCCACCTTCCACGAAGCAACGTGGAGGAACATATGGCGATTGCCACAGACCGCTCTTCGACCGTCTCGGTGACGGTTGGTGGGAGCGAGATCACATTCGAGACCGGAAAGCTCGCGAAGCAGGCCGACGGCGCCGTGCTCGTGCGCTCCGGCGACACGATGGTCCTGGCGACGGCGCAGGGGCGGACGGAGGCGCGCGAGGGCGCGGACTTCTTCCCCCTCACGGTCGATGTCGAGGAGCGCATGTACGCGGCCGGGAAGATTCCCGGCGGCTTCTTCAAGCGCGAGGGCAGACCGACTGAGCGCGCGATCCTCACCGCGCGCATGATCGACCGCCCGATCCGGCCGCTCTGGCCGAAGGGCTTCCGCAACGAGGTGCAGTGCATCGGCACGGTGCTCTCGGCGGACCTGGTCGTTCCGCACGACATCCTGTGCATCAACGGCGTGTCGGCGGCACTAACGATCTCGTCGCTGCCCTTCTTCGGCCCGATCGGCGCCGTGCGGGTCGGGCTGATCGACGGCGAGCTGACGCTCAACCCGACGCTCCAGGAGATCGAGGAGGAGTCGACGATGGACCTGATCGTCGTCGGCACGAGCGAAGGCCTGACGATGGTCGAGGCGGGTGCCAGCGAGGTGCCCGAGGCGACGCTGCTCGAAGCGCTCGCGATTGCGCACGAGGAGATCAAGAAGCTCTGTCAGGCGCAGGAAGATCTGCGTGCGCAGGCCGGCAAGCCGAAGTGGCTCGACGCCTCGGTCACGGACGAGCTCGAGTCGGAGCACGGCAAGACGATCCGCGACCGGATCGCCTCGGAGGGCCTACGGGCCGCCGAGACGGTGGTCGAGGAGCTCCTGCCGGACCTCTCGATGGACTCGACGGAAGAGGACGTGACGCGGCAGCTGCAGATGAAGCAGAGCCTGGCCATGATCCTCGACCAGGCACGGATGGATGCCGTCCTCGCTCCTGTTCGCGACCAGTTCGAGGCTGACCTCCGCGCGCTCACCGACGCCGAGCAGGACTCGAAGGAGCTCAAGTCGGCGAAGCGGCACCTGCTGTTCGACCGGATCGTCGACACCGTCGAGCTTCCGTTCGCGGCCGGTCCCATCGCCGAGGGCGAGGGCGTCGCGGTCAAGGACTCGCTCACGAAGAGCTACGTCAAGAAGGCAGCCGAGGCGATTTACAAGGAGCTCGTCCGGCGCAAGATCGCGGTCGACAAGAATCGTCCTGACGGTCGTGGGCCGGAGGAGATCCGCCCGATCACGTGCGAGGTCGGCGTCTCGCCGCGCACGCACGGCTCGGGCCTCTTCACCCGGGGCCAGACGCAGATCCTGTCGCTGCTGACGCTCGGCACGGCGAAGGAAGGGCAGCGGATCGACGATCTCTCGCTCGAGACGGATCGCCGCTATATGCACCACTACAACTTCCCGCCGTACTCGGTGGGCGAGACCGGCTTCATGCGCGGGCCGAAGCGGCGCGACATCGGTCACGGGGCACTCGCGCAGCGGGCGCTCGAGGCGATGATCCCCCCGGCGGAGGACTTTCCGTACACGATCCGGATCGTCTCCGAGACGCTCGAGTCGAACGGGTCGTCGTCGATGGGCTCCGTCTGCGGCTCCACCCTTGCGTTGATGGACGCCGGCGTCCCGATCAAGTCGCCGGTGTCAGGTATCGCAATGGGCCTGGTCAAGGAGGGCGACGACTACGTCATCCTCACCGACATCCAGGGCGCCGAGGATCACCTAGGTGACATGGACTTCAAGGTGGCCGGCACCCGCGAGGGCATCACCGCGCTGCAGATGGACATCAAGATCACCGGCGTCACGCAGGAGATCATGAGCGGCGCGCTCGAGCAGGCGAAGCGGGCGCGTGAGGCGATCCTCGACAAGATGCTCGAGGCGATCCCCGAGCCGCGGACCGAGCTCTCCGAGCGTGCGCCACGGATCTCGACGGTGAAGATCGACCAGGAGAAGATCGGGATGGTGATCGGCAAGGGCGGCGAGACCATCCGCTCGCTCGAGGCCGATTACGACGTCCAGATCGACATCGAGGAAGACGGCACGATCCTCATCTACGCCACCGACGGCCTCAAGGCCGAGGAGGCGATCAACGCGATCAAGGGCCTGACGAAGGAGCCCGAGGTCGGCGACGAGTACACGGGCAAGGTCGTGAAGACGACCCAGTTCGGTGCCTTCGTCGAGCTCAAGAAGGGCACCGACGGGCTGCTGCACGTCTCGAACGTGGGCCCGGGTCGCGTCGCGCACATCGAGGACGTGATGACGCGCGGCGACGTTGTCGACGTGATCGTGCAGGAGGTCGACAAGGCCCGCGGGCGCATCGGCCTCAAGCTCGTGAACAAGCACGAGAACGGCAACATGGTCAGCCCGGAAGAGCTGATCGAGCGGGCCAAGGACGCGCCTCCGCGTCCGCCCGAGGAGGACCGGCCGCGCCGGGACGGCGATCGCGGCCGCGGCGGCGGCCGTGACC
>JALZOQ010000239.1 GCA_030913835.1 Actinomycetota bacterium
GCCCAAAGGCCCCGGAGCGCCGCTTCCCGGCGGGACGCGTTCGGCGCTCGAGCGATCGTTCGGCCGCGACCTCTCATCCCTGCGCGTTCACGATTCGAGCGACGCCGTCCATGCAGCGGGCGCAGCCGCCGCAGCCCATGGTTCGAACGTCTTCTTCGCGCCGGGCCAGTACCGGCCCGGCAGCGTGCCCGGCCTGTGGCTGCTCGCGCACGAGACGGCCCACGTCGTCCAGCAGCAAGCTCCTGGAGAGAGTGCCCCCGACGCCGCGAGCGAGGAGGCCGCATCGCGAGCCGCGGCGGACGTCGTCCGCGGAAGGCCGGCAAGTGCCGGGCCTCCGGTTGCGGAGGCGCTCCAGACGTTCGTCGGGAGCGAGCACCGTGACTTGGGGCAAGAGGGAACCGGCGGGACCACGCGGAGCGACGTCAACGTCGGAACCGACGCGGCGCCGGATTTCCTCACATTCGGCGAAGTGGTGATGCTCGCGGGCGACTACTTCGAGACCGTCGACGAGCTGCGCGCGACCGCGCGCGATCCTCTGACACGCCCGCAGGTCGCCTGGGCGCGCTGGTGGGCACTGAACCCCCGGGGCGGTCCAGGCGAGCCGGCGGTTTCGGACGCGACCAAGCAGGCGGTCCGCGAACGTTACTTCAGGCTTGCAGCGGCCAACGTGAGCCACTTCTCGGTGGGTGGGACTGCACGCAACGAGTACGAGCGCGTCCACCACCGCGCGCTCGTAGCAGCGTTCCAGGCTGGCGTCACCCGCCGTACGTCGAAGTGGGACGAGGCGTTGACGACCGAGGCGTTTGCCGACCACTACCTGACCGACATGTTCTCTGCAGGGCACGTGCGGACGCCCCGCGCGGATCTCAGGACGTGGTACACGGCTCATCACCCCAACTCGACGCGCGCTTTCGTTCGCTTCATGGCCACACGAATGAACGCGTTCCTGGCCGCGGCGCACCCGTATGCGAATTTCTTCGGCCAGGTGCCCTCGGTGGCCGCACTCGAGCAGCTGATCCAAAGCGTCGGGGGACCGGCGATCGGTGCGTTCTCGCTCGGCGACATCGTCTCGCTCGCGATCCACAATCGCGACAGCCAGGGCCTGGACGTCGTGTCGGACGTAGACCCGAGCGGGAGCCCGCCGCTTGTGTATCCGGAGCACGGCGGGGCCCGAGCGCAGGGCCCGCCCGCGCTTGGCGTACACCATTGGAGGGCCGCCGGAGACGAACGGCTCGTGACCTCGCCGGAGACTCGGCAGATGGCGGTCGCCGCGGTCCGCGCGTCGTTTGAGGACTTGAACGTCATGCGAGCCGCAGGCGCCGCCGCGTCCGCCTCCGCCGTCATGTCGACCCCGGAAACGGCGGCCGGGCTGGAGGAGGCTTATCGCAGAGCGCTCGAATCGCTGGGACCGTCGCCGTCCGTCCCTTACCGCGCAGAGGCGTTCATTCCGCGTGTCGACCCGGGCTCGGCGCCCTTCACCCTGAATTGGGAGTGGGGCTCGTTCGACGCGACCATGCGCAGAGCGGTCGACGACGCGGTAAAAGGGGACGTTGCGAGGGAGCTCCGGTCGATCGCGAGCGCTCGCACGAACGCGGACGAGCGGGACGCCCTGAACGACTTCGCGGCGCTGCTCGAGAACGAGGGGATCCGAGCCCTCGAGAGGGCAATCGGCGCACCCGCAGGTCCGTAGACTAGGCTGCGATGGACTTCTCGCTGACCGACGAGCAGCGACTGCTGCAGGAGACCGTCCGAGCGTTCGTCGACGAGCGCGTGCTTCCGAACGCGATCGAGAACGACATCAACCACCACCTGGACCTGGACACGATCGCGGGGATGGCCGACCTCGGGATCCTCGGGATCGTCGTGCCGGAGGAGTACGGCGGCGCCGGTCTCGACTACGTCTGTGAGGCGCTCGCGTGCGAGGAGATCGAGCGCGGCGAGGCAGCTTTCCGGACGTTGATCTCGGTGCACGTAGGGCTCAACTCGCTGTCGCTGCTGCGGTACGCGAGCGAGGAGCAGAAGCAGCGCTGGCTGACGCCGCAAGCGCGCGGCGAGAAGATCGCGTGCTTCGGCCTGACCGAGCCGGCCGCGGGCTCGGACGTCGCGGCGATGAAGACGACGGCGCGGCGCGAAGGGGACGTGTACGTCCTGAACGGGTCGAAGAACTGGATTTCGTATGCGAGCGTCGCCGACCATGCGCTCGTGTTCGCCAAGACAGATCCGGACGCGAAGCACCGCGGCATCTCGGCCTTCGTGCTCGAGCAGGGCATGCAGGGCTTCAGCGCGCGCGACACCGAGAACAAACTCGGCATCTGGGCGGGCTCGACCGGCGAGCTCTTCTTCGAGAACGTCGAGGTGCCCGCCGAGAACCTGATCGGCGAGGAGGGGCAGGGCTTCGAGATCGCCATGTACGGGCTCGACCAGGGCCGCTTTACGGTCGCCGCGGGCGCGTGCGGGGTGGTGCGCGCGTGCCTGGAGCGCTCGGTCGAGTACGCGCGCGAGCGCGAGACGTTCGGGCAGCCGATCGGCAAGTACCAGTTCGTCCAGGACATGATCGCCACGATGGTGCTCGGCTACGAGACGTCAAAGCTCCTCGTGATGCAGGCGGCGTGGATGAAGAACGAAGGACGGCGAAACACGCGCGAGACGTCGCTCGCAAAGTGGCACGCCACGGAGTCGGCGTTCGAGGCGGCCCACCTCGCGATCCAGGTGCACGGCGCGTACGGCTATTCGGCCGAGTACGGGATCGAGCGCTACTTCCGCAACGCGCGGGCGCCGATCATCTACGAGGGGACGACACAGATCCACAAGATGCTGCAGGCCGAGCACGCGCTCGGCTTCAGGCAGATGAACGGCCGGGACGGGGACGTGTCGCCTCTGTGCTCGTGGGCGCCCGCGCTCGCGCCAGTGCATCGCGAGCCCATCGCGACCGGCGGCTAAGACCAACGGAGCGCCGCGTGGGCGCGTCCGCCGCTCCACGGCCAATCTTCCGGTTGCTCGCAGAACCCGGCTCGGACCGGGTTGTCGAAGACGTAGCGGCAAGTCCCGGCGAGACCGCGGTCCGATTCGACGACTCGGACGCCGAACCGATTCTGGAAGAGGTGGCCGACACGGTCGTAACACGCGTTGAAGCTTTGTGCGTAAACGCCGTTCAGCCGATGCATTCCGCCGGAGAGATCATTACGAGTCGCCTCGAGAACCAGATGGAAGTGGTTGCCCATCAAGCAGTACGCGTGGCACTCCCAGGAACAACGCCGGATCGTCGTGTCTAGCAGTCCAAGGAAGAAGTTGCGGTCGTCGTCTTGCCGGAAGATCGCGACTCGATCGACGCCTCGGCTGACCACGTGGAAGAAACCAAATTCCGGGAGAGCCGATCGCGGACGTCGAGCCATGCAGAAGACCGTAGGCCTTCGGCCGGGTATGCGGAGCCGGTGTCAATCGATCGTCACTCTTCCGGCGCTGATGCGGCCCAAAAACTAGGGCACTGTCCCTAGACGTAGCGCTTGCGGACAGGCCTAGGGACTGTCCCTGGTCAAGGCGCGACGACAGAGGGCTGGGGACAGTCCCTAGCGGTGGCGCTATGGGGCTAAATCTCGCCGTCCCAGTAGTCGAGATCCTCGCCCAGCCGGGCCATGGTCTTCTCGCCGCCCGGGCCGGACCACGCGCCGATCTTGTTCGAGTCTGGATAGATCGCGAGCGACGGATCGACCTTCGTGGAGAGGATGCCAAGCAGCACGCGCTCGCCCGCGCCGTTCGTCAGCTTGTGCGCGCCGGCCGGGCCCTCGGGGAAGACGACCACGTCGCCCGGCTCGAGCTCGTCCTCGCCGCCCGGATGCCTGAGCGTCGGCCGGCCTTCCAGCACGAGGAGCCACTCCTCGTTGCCGTACTCGTAGTGGTAAGGGCAGATGCTCTGGCCGGGCGGAAGCCCGTACAGCGTCATCCCGAGCTTCGAGGCGCCGATCAGCTGGCCGAGGCGCAGATACGAGGCGTTGTACCCCTCCGGATCGCCCTCGTCCGTCGTGAGCTCGGCGTCGAAGACGTTGACCTCACTCACTCGCCCTCCCAGTAGTCGACGGCGTCGCCACGCCGGAAGTCGAGGTGCTCCTCGTCGCCCTCGCCGCGCACGCCCACCTTGTCGCTGTCGGGATAGACCGAGATGGACGGCCGCGACCCGGTTGAGAACAGCACGATCCGCCCGGGGCCGCGCACGGCGTGTGCGCCCTCCGCACGCGAGGGGAAGCAGACCACGTCGCCGCGCCTCAACGCGCGCTCGCCGGCCGGCGCTCGCAAGGTCGGGGTGCCCTCCACCACGAGCAGCCACTCCTCGACCCCGTGGTGGAAGTGGTACGGAAATGTCTGCTGGCCCTCCTCCAACTCGTACACGCTCGCTCCGATGCTCTCGGCACCGATTAGCGGCCCGAGCCGCTCCCAGCGCGCGCCGTACCCCTCCCGGTCGAAGCCGGGCTTGAGCTCGCCGCTGAAGACGTTGAACCGCTCCACCGCGTCGATTATCTATGGTCGCGCCGTGAGAATTCTGGCCACCATCGTGCTCGCGCTGACACTTGCCGCCCCGGCGTCGGCTGCGGCCCTGCCTCGCGCCGGTGTAGTGGTCCCCGGCGTCCGCCTGGGCGGGATCCGGCTCGGCGCCACCGAGGCACAGGTGAACAAGGCATGGGGAGCGAACTTCGGCAAGTGCGCGAACTGCGACCTCCCCACGTGGTACTTCAACTACACGAAGTTCCAGCCGCAGGGCGCCGGCGTGACCTTCCGCAAGCACCGGGTCGTCGCGCTCTTCACGCTCTACGCACCGCCGAAATGGCGCACGACCAACGGGCTCGAGATCGGGGACGAGGCGCCGCTGATCTCGGACCTCTACGGCGGGCTCAAGCTCGTCGGCTGCGGCTCCTACTCGGCGTACCGCATCCCCGGCCGGGCCGCGACGACCGCGATCTACGTCCAGGAGGGGAAGGTCTGGGGCTTCGGGCTCAGCCGGCCAGGGATTCCACTCTGCCGCTAGGCTCGACGCGGATCAGGCTCCCGACGAGCGGAATGGCGAGCAGGATCGGCACCGCCAGGATCGGCCACAGCACCTGGTAGCCGTCCGTCGACGGGAGATACGGCGCCAGGAGGTCGATCGAGCCGCCGGCGACGAGCGGCCCGATGATCAGGCCCACGCCCTTCGTCATCGTGGCAAGCCCTGAGATCGCGCCGCGGTGCTCGTCGGGCATCAGCTTGAAGAGCAGTCCCCACGCGAGCGTCATCACGACCCCGCCCGCAATCGCGACGGGGAGAATCAGCGCCATGTACCAGTCGTGCCAGGTGCTCGCGAGCCCGCCGGCCAGCATCCCGAACCCGTACACGAACGAGGCAAAGAAGATCACGCGCGCGAGCCCGAAC
>JALZOQ010000249.1 GCA_030913835.1 Actinomycetota bacterium
CCGCCCAGCTTCGCCTCGAGCATCGCCTTCAGGTCGCGCCGGTATTCGTTCTCGAACTCCTGCGGGTCGAACTCGCCGACGAGACTCTGGATCACCTGCTGCGCCAGCGCGAGCTCAGGCTTCTTGACCGACGTCTCGGCGACGGCCTCCTCGATCTCGCTGCGCGAGCGCACGTCCTCCGCAAAGAACAGCGTCTCGAGCGCGAGCGTGTCGCCGTGCGGGCGGATCAGGCTCAGGTTTTCCTTCCCCCACAGCACGAACTTGCCGACCGCGGCGGTGCCCGTCTCCTCCATCGCCCGCAGGAGCAGGACATACGGGCGCCGCTGTGCCTCGGCCTCCGCGGGCGCGAGGTAGTACGTCCGGTCGAAGTAGACCGGGTCGACTTGCGCCAACTCGACGAAGCGGAGGATCTCGATCGAGTGCGAGCGCTGGAGCGCGACCGACTCGAGATCGGCCTCCTCGACCATCACGAACTCGCCCTTCGAGACCTCCCAGCCCTTCACGAGCTCGTCGGCCTCGACGTCGCGCTCGTGGAACGGGCAGTAGCGCTTCTGCTTGATCGGCGTGCCGCACTCGCGGTGGAGCGTCCGGAACGCGATGTCGGACCGCTGCGTCGCCAGGGCCAATCCGATTGGGATGTTGACCAAGCCGAAGCTGATGGATCCGTTCCAGATCGTGCGCATGAGGCCGCCTTTGAATTCTAGTGGGACCCGGGCAATTCGACTCGCCTTCGGCCTTCCCTGCCGGACTAAGCTTCCAATCGGTGGCCCAGACCCAGGCGCGTACGGAGACCGGCACGCGGACGATCGCGCGGCTCTGGCAGGACGCCGTCAGCGCGAACCGTTCCGGTCCCGCCTACCTCGTCGAGCGGGACGGGGGCTGGCACGAGGTCTCGTGGGCGGAGGCCGCACAGGCGGTCGACGAGCTGGCGCACGGCCTCCTCGCGATCGGAATCGGCAAGGGCGACTCGTTCGCGATCCTCGGCTCGACGACGCTCGATTGGGCGCTGTTCGACTTCGCGCTCGCATCGATCGGCGCCGTAGCCGCCCCGATCTACGCGAACAGCTCCCCGGCCGACTGCGCGCACGTACTCGAGAACTCCGACGCCGTGGGCGTGCTCGTCGAGGATGAGGCCCAGCGCGCCAAGGTCGCCGAGGTCCCGCTCGAGCACGTCTACTCCTTCGGCGACCTCGACGGCCTCCGCGCGCGCGGGCGCGAGCACGCTGCCGTGCATCCACGTGCGGTCGAGGAGGCAGCGGCAGCGATCGATCCGGAAGACCTCTTCACGTTCATCTACACGTCCGGCACGACCGGACCGCCGAAGGGCTGCATGATCCGGCACCGCAACTACTACGCGATGTGCCAGGAGGCCGCAGCGGCGAACGACGTCCTCGCCGAGAACGACGTGATCCTGCTCTTCCTGCCGCTCGCGCACAACTTCGGGCGGCTCGTCCACCTGCTGGGGCCGTATCTCGGCTTCACGATCGCCTTCTGCCCCGACCCGCTCAAGGTCGCCGAGGCGCTTCCGGTCGTGCGCCCCACGGTGTTCCCGAGCGTGCCGCGCCTGTACGAGAAGGTTCACACCGGGGTCACCGCCGCCTTCGACGCGGAGACCGGCGCAAAGCGGAGGATCGTCGACTGGGCGCTGCGGGTGGGCAAGCGCGTCAGCGACTTGCGCCAGCGCGGTGAGCCGGTCCCGCGGGGCCTCGCCGCGCAGCACCGCCTGGCGAACCGGCTCGTCTACTCGAAGGTAAAGGCCCGGCTAGGCGGGAGGCTCCGCGTCGGCATCTCGGGCGGTGCGCCGCTCTCGAAGGAGATCCTCGAGTTCTTCCACATGCTGGACATCCTGATCCTCGAGGGCTACGGGCTCACGGAGTGCACCACGGCGGCGACGGTCAACCGTATGAACCGGTTCCGCTTCGGGACCGTGGGGCTCCCGTACGACGGGGTCGAGCTCAAGCTCGCAGACGACGGCGAGATTCTGATCCGGACCGAGACGGTCTTCGGCGGCTATTACAAGGACGAGCAGGCCACGCGTGAGGTGCTGGGAGAGGACGGCTGGCTCCGGTCAGGCGACATCGGCTCGATCGACGAGGACGGCTTCCTCACGATCACCGACCGCAAGAAGGACATCCTCGTCACCGCGGGCGGCAAGAACGTCGCGCCGCAGAACCTCGAGAACGCCCTCAAGAGCTCGCGGTACGTCTCGCAGGCGCTGGTCGTGGGCGACCGCAGGCCGTACGTGGCCGCGCTGATCACGCTCGACGAGACCGACGCCCCTACCGGCGACGCGCGGGAGGCGATCCAGGGCGTCGTCGACGGCGTGAACGCGAACCTGTCGCGCTACGAGCAAATCAAGCGCTTCGAGATCCTCCCGCGCGACTTCTCGGCCGAGCTCGGCGAGGTAACTCCCACGCTGAAGCTGAAGCGCCGGGTTTGTGAGGAGCATTTCTCAAATGAGATCGACGGCCTCTATTCCTAGGTCGGCGGCGTTGCTTTCTCCGCCACGGAACGCGCGCGGCGCCGTCGCTGATCCGCCCTTGCGCTAGAGGATTCGGCGAGCGCCCATATACGTGGACGCATACCAGCCGGTCAGGGACGAGATCTTGACGACGTCACCGGTGTGGGGCGCATGGATCATCTGGTTCCCACCGATATAGATCCCAGCGTGCCCGAGTCCGTTGAAAAAGAGGAGGTCGCCGGCCTGCAGATCGTTACGCGAAACCGGTACTCCCATGCCCCACTGAGAGCCCGTGTAGTGCGGCAGCGAGACCCCCACCTTGCCGTAGACGTACATGATGAATCCGGAGCAGTCGAAGCCGGAAGGACTCGCGCCGCCCCAGCGATAGGGGACGCCGAGGTACTGCATTGCGATCCCGACCACGCCGCCGTAGCGGGAGGGCGGAGCGACCGACGCTTCTGGGGTCGAAGCAGCGATCCCCAGGCCGGCGTTCGAGACGGGCGGCCGAGCCGAGAGGCGGGCCTGAGCCACGCGTGCCGCCGCCAGGCTGCGCGACCGTTCCTGCGCCTGCAGCTGGGCGATCTGGCCGTGGATCGAGGAGAGGAGCTGGCGGCGCTGAGCGAGCTTGCCCTGAATCCTGCTGCGTTCGGCGGCGCGAGAGGAGACGACCTGTTCCTGCGCGGCGTTCGCGCGCACGAGCTCAGCCTGGTGGCGCTTGACCTGTGCCTTGAAGGTGGTCACCCGTCGGGCGACGCGGGCATCCTGGTCGAAGACGCGATTCACGGTCTCGATCCGGTTCAAGAGATCGTCCAGGCTCGAGGCGCCGAGCACGACGTCCATCGTCGACGGCGCGGTGCCGGAGGTGTAGATCGTGACGAGGCGCGCGGAGAGCGTCCTCTGAGAATTCTTGTAGTTCGCGCGGGCGACGGTGAGCGCGTAGCGGTTCCGCTTCAGGTCTCCCTGGATCTTCTCGAGGCGCACGGTCGCGGCGTTGTACGCCTCGACTGCTTGCCCCAGGCTGGCGTCGATGGCCTGGATCTGCCCCATGACCTGCTGCGCCTCGGCCCGCTTGTCCGCGACCCCGGGATCTGCCGTCGCCGAGCCAGCGGCCAGAAAGGCCGCGGAAATCCCGATCGCTAGTGCTGACGCCTGCCGTTTACGAAAGCGGATACGCCGCTCCCGAGATCGGGTGCGGGCAGGCGCACCGGAGGGGCCGGTACGTCACAAGTTCGGCACCCTAGCAACGGTTTCGGACGCCTGCAACCGACTTTAGGCACGGAAACCCCCTCAAACCGACTCCTCTCTGCTCCCCCGGGCCGCGCGAAACCTCTGCAAGGCTGTGGTACGGTCCCGCGCCGTGACCGGGCCCATCGGACTCGCTCGGCCCCGTCTTGCAGCGCTTTTCGCGGCCACGCTCGCCGCCGCTACCCTCGCCGCTGCAGGCGGGG
>JALZOQ010000260.1 GCA_030913835.1 Actinomycetota bacterium
CCACTGCGGGCACGCCGAGCCTGCGGCGGAAACGTGCCCTGCGTGCGGCTCGGCGGAGCTCGCACGTCTCGGCGCCGGAACGCAACGGCTCGAGCGCGAGCTAGAAAGGCACCTGCCGGAGCTGGAACGGATCCGGCTCGACGTCGACGCCGCCTCCAAGCCGGGTGCCTTGGCCGAGGCGCTCGCGCGCTTCGCCGCCGCCGATCGTGCCGTCCTCGTCGGCACGCAGATGGTCGCGAAGGGACACCACTTCCTGGGCGTCTCGCTCGCGGCGGTCGTCGACGCGGACACGGGGCTCGGGCTGCCCGACTTCCGGGCGGAGGAGCGGACGTTCCAGCTCGTGACGCAGCTCGCGGGGCGGAGCGGGCGCGAGGCGCCCGGTCGCGTCATCGTCCAGACCTTCCAGCCCGACGCGCGCACGATCGAGCTCGCTGCGCGTCACGACGTCGAGGGCTTCCTCACCGGCGAGCTGGAGCGCCGCCGCGCGCTCGGCTACCCGCCGTTTAGCCACCTGGTGCGGATCGTCGTCTCCGGCCCCGACGCGGACGCTCCGCTGCAGGCGTTGACGGAGCTGCGGGACGGGCTCGCCGACGCCGATCTACTCGGCCCGGCGCCGCTCCTTCGGCTCCGCGGCCGGTATCGCGCGCAGCTGGTGGCCAAGACCGAGGAGCCGCGCCGACTGGCCGCACGCGCAGGGCGGCTGCTCAGCGCGGCGGCGCCTGCGATGCGGCGAGCAGGTCTAGCCGTCGTCGTGGACGTCGATCCGCAGAGCTTGTGACCGCGGGCCCGTGAAAAACTGATCGGGTCGACCGATCGTTTCAGACGGACGCGCGAGTAAATCGCGCGTCCTGAGACGGCGCCGCCTAGTCGGCGCCTAGGCCGGCCGGGAAGCGCTCGAGAATCCAAGCGGAGTCCAGCGGCTCCCGGCGGTACGGCTTCCCGTTCAGCTTGACGAAGTCGCCGCTGCGGGGATCCATCGGCAGCCTTGATTCGGCCGGAAAGTTGCGGTTGTGCTTCTCGATCAGCTCGTTGACAGCGTGGAAGCTCCAGCGCTCCGCAAGCGCTCGCCAGCGTCGTGCGAACTCCGCCTCGTAGCGGCACGTTCCGGCCAGCTCGGCGCATGCCTGGGCCAGTCGCCGCTCGTGCTCCTCGGTCTCGTCCTCGATCATCCGCAGTCGTTGCATCCACGGCAGGGGGCCGCCCATCGAGGCGACATAGCTGTCCGCCCCGGGGGTGAAGTTCCGCAGCCGGTGGCGGATTCGCTTGCCCTTGAGCGGGCTGCTCACGACGTCCAGGGCGAGCCGCTCACCCTGCGCGGCGTCGCGCGGGTCGTCGCGACGGATCGCGCCCTCGCTCATGATCGCAAGACGCTCGCGTCGGTCCATGATTCAAGTGTTGCGGTCCGTACACTCCCTGCGCATGAGCGAGGATCAGGGGCAGGTCCGCGACGTCGAGCTCGACGCCGAGGCGCAAGCGAGGCGCCGGTTCGCGCTCGCCCAGATCCGCCAGTACCCCGATCCGGTGCTGCGCATGCAGGCCAAGCCGGTCGAGGAGTTCGACGCGGACCTTGCCCGCCTCGTCGAGCGCATGAAGGCGCTGATGATCGACGCGAGCGGGGTCGGTCTGGCGGGCACACAGGTCGGGGTCCTGCGCCGGCTGTTCGTCTTCCAGTACGCCGAGGACGACCTCCGAGCCCTCGTCAACCCGCGCATCGTCGAGCGCGGGGACGAGCTCGAGGTCTCCGACGAGGGCTGCCTGTCCATGCAGGGCGTGCTGATCCCGGTCGAGCGGCCGCTGGCGGTGACGATGGAGGGGCAGGACGAGACCGGCGCCGAAGTGCGGCTCGAGCTCGAGGAGCTGCCGGCGCGGGTTGCCCAGCACGAGCTCGACCACCTCGACGGTCTGCTGATCCTCGACCGGACGACACCCGAGGGAAAGCGCGAAGCGCTCGCGCGGTTGCGCCCGCAGCCGCTACTCGGTTGAGCCGGATCGCCGTCGCGGCAACGGCGCCCTTCGGCGCCGACGTGCTCGAACGTCTCGCGGCTCGGCACGATGTCGCAGCGCTGCTCACCCGGCCCGATCGACCGCGCGGACGGGGACGGACGACCGCGCCGCCGCCGGCCAAGGAGATTGCGCAGCGGCTCGGGATTCCGGTTCTGCAGCCGGAGCGGCTCGGGCCCGAGGTGGAGCTCCCCGCGGACACGATTGTCGTCGCCGCCTACGGGCTGCTGATCCCACCGAGCCTGCTCGAGCGCGGGAACTGGCTCAACGTCCATCCGTCGCTCCTGCCGCGCTGGCGCGGAGCCGCGCCCGTCGAGCGCGCGATCATGGCCGGCGACGTGGAGACCGGGGTGACGATCCACGAAACCGTCGAGGCCCTCGACGCGGGTCCGATCGCTGCGCAGCGCGCCTTCCCGATCGGACCCGACGACGATGCGGGCGCCGTCTTCGAACGGGCAGCCCAAGTCGCCGCGGAGCTCCTCGACGATGTCCTCAGCGGGGAGCCGGAGTTCGAGCCCCAGTCCGACGAGGGCCTGACCTATGCGGAGAAGATCGCACCGACCGATCGACGGCTCGATCTGACCGCTCCGCCGCAGGAGGTCGTGAACCGCGTCCGGGCGCTCTCGCCGCACATCGGCGCGAGGGCGGTCGTCGACGGTCGTCCGCTGCTCGTCTGGCGTGCGCGCGAGAGGGACGGCGAGGTCGAGTTGCTCGAGGTGCAGCCGGAAGGGCGCCGCCGGATGAGCTATGACGAGTATCTACGGGGCTTGCGCCGCTAGACCCGTCTGCTGACGGGCCCGGGCCACTTCACGGCGAAGGTAGATCCGTACTCCCACGAAGATTCCGAGCGCCGTGCAGAGTCCCCACCCAAAGCCCTGGCCGAGCTGGGCGGCAACAGGGCCGGGGCATGCGGACGACATTGCCCAGCCGAGTCCGAACAGGCTGCCGCCAACGACGTGCCGGCGTTCCGGCCTCAGCGTCGACCAGCGCACGGGCTCGTGCGTCAGGAGCGCGCTGGCGCGATGCCGCGCGAGCAGCCGGGTTGCGGTCAACGTGAGCGCGATCGAGGTCGCCATCAGCAAGTAGGGATAGGCGGTCTGTAGCGAGAGCATCTCGTGGATGAAGCTCGGATCGGCTAGTCCAGTCCACGACAGCACGAAGCCGAAGACGACGCCGAACGCGACCGCGGCTGCGCGGATCACACGAGCCACCGGACGAGAATGGTCGCGGCGATCGCGGTCGCCATGAACGAGGCGGTCGCGACGTAGCTCGCGCGCGAGCCGACTCCGCAGCCGCCGATCCCGTTCCCCGACGTGCACCCGCCCGCGGTCTTCGCGCCGAAGCCGATCAGCGTGCCGCCTGCGACAAGGAGCAGTCCCGTTCCGAGCGGGCCAATCGCGTCCGTGAGCCAGGCGTATGACGCCCGCCCGCCCCACGAGCCGGTCGCCAGCGCGTAGAGCGTGCCGCCGCCGATCACGCCGAACAGGAACCACACCTTCCACCCGAGCGACGCACTCCTGCCTTCGGCGCGCTCGACGAGCTGAGAGAAGCCGCCGAGGACGCCGATCCGCTCGTTGATCGTTGCCATCAGCCCGACGACGACGAACGCGATCAGCGCGCCGGCGACGTACCACGGCGGCTGGTCGAGGAAGAAGTCGTGCATGGAGCGATGGTAGTCCCAAGCAGAATGGCTACGTGGCCACCGTCGCTCCAGCCCGCAAGGCTGCCTACGAGGTCGTGCTGCGGGTCTTCGAGGAGGATGCGTACGCCGATCGCGCTTTCCGCACAGCCGCGGCGAAGCTCGACGTGCGCGACCGGGCGCTCGCCCAGCAGCTGTCCTACGGCACCGTCCAGCGGGTCCGCACGCTCGACCACGCGATCGAGACGCTGGCCCGCCGAAAGGTGCACCGGCTCGACGCGCCGGTCCGCGCCGCGCTCCGGCTCGGGGCGTACCAGCTCGCGTTCATGGGCGGGATCGCTCGGTACGCAGCCGTGAACGAGTCGGTCGAGCTCGTGCGCGCCGCACGGCTCGAGCGTGCGGTGCCGTTCACGAACGCCGTGCTGCGGCGCTTGACGGTCGGGATCCGGGAGTTGATCGAGTCGCTGCCCGACGGTGCGCTCAAGTCGTCCTATCCCGACTGGGTCGAGGAGGTGTGGACCCGCGATCTCGGGCACGAAGCTGCGCTCGACCTGATGCGGGCCCAGAACGAGGCGCCCGAGGTCGTCGTCCGGCGGAATCCGCGGAAGCCTGGCGAGGTCGAGGGCGAGCCCGATCCGGAGCTTCCCCAGGCGTTGCACGTGGAGCGCCTGGACGAGGCTGCGTTCGAGGCCGGCCTGATCTGGCCGCAAAGCCGCGGTTCGCAGCTGGCCGGCCTGTGCGTGGGGTCGCGCGAGGGCGAGCGCGTGCTCGACCTTTGCGCCGCTCCCGGGGGCAAGGCGACGCAGCTCGCGGGCGAGGTCGTCGCGGTCGAGAAGCATCCCGGCCGGGCCCGCGAGCTCGAGGAGAACTGCGCGCGGATGGGCGCGACGAATGTGACCGTGCTGTGCGCGGACGCGCTGGAGCTGCCTGCGGAGCTCGACGGCTTCGATCGCGCGCTCGTCGACGCACCCTGCTCCGGGCTGGGAGTGCTGGCCGCGCGGCCGGATCTGCGTTGGCGTGCTCGCCCGTTGCCCGAGCTCCAGCTCGACCTGCTGCGCGTAGCCGCGGCGCGCGTCCGTCCGGGCGGGACGCTGCTGTACTCGGTCTGCACCTTGAACGCGGACGAGAACGAGGCGGTCGTCGACGCGGCCGGACTCGAGGTCGAGCCGCTCGGCGACGAATGGCCGCGCTACCGGCATCCGCGCCGGTCGGAGTTCCTCCTCACCCGCCCGGACCTCCACCACACGTCGGGCTTCTTCATCGCGCGGCTCCGCGTCTGATTAGGCTGGGGACGAAGAAGTTCAAAATCGGCGCGAACGCGTCACAGCGCGGCGCGGAATTCAGCGCTAGCATCGGCTGCAGAGGGTGGTGGTTGGCCACCACCCTTCTAAATGAAGGGAGGGGGACGCGCGCGGGCGCGCGCAGGCGCGTGTGCAAGAGTACGGTCGCGGCGTGCCCTGGAACGAGTGGATCCGGACGGTCGAGATCGAGCCGTCCATCTATGCGGCCAACTTCGCGCACCTGGGCGAGCAGATCGACGTGCTGCTCCGCACGGGCGCCCGCGTCTTCCACTTCGACGTCGGCGACGGTCACTTCGTTCCGCCGATCACGATCGGCCCGATCGTGCTCCAGTCGATCTCACCCCACATCCACGCGCTTGAGGGCGAGATCGACGTCCACATGATGACCGAGACGCCCGAGAAGCACTTCGAGGCGATCGCAGCGGCCGGAGGGGACAGCGTCACCGTCCATCTCGAGGCCTGCCCGGACCCCGCCGCGACCGCTCGGGCGGCCCGCGAGCACGAGCTCGAGGTCGGGCTCGCCTTCAAGCCCGAGACCTCGCCCCAGCAGGCTGCGGAGGCGGCCGAGGGCTTCGACCTCGTCCTCTGCATGAGCATCGAACCCGGCTATTCGGGACAGGAGTTCATGCCGGAGGCGCTGGACCGCATCCGCGAGCTCCGAATGCTGCTCCCGGAGGAGATGCCGATCCAGGTCGACGGCGGCATCGGCCCGGAGAACATCCGCGAGGTCAGGGACGCCGGAGCGACGCTCTTCGTCGCTGGGACCTCGATCTTCGGCCGCGAGGACCTGCCGCGCGCGTACCGCCGCTTGGTGCAGGCGCTCGCGTGAACCCACTCGAGCGCGCGCTCGAGCTCGCCGAACGCGGCCGCGGCGCAACGCGGCCGAATCCCGTCGTGGGGGCGGTGATCGTGCGAGACGGCGAGGTCGTCGGGGAAGGCTGGCACGAGCGTCACGGGGGCCCGCACGCGGAGGTGAACGCGCTCGCTGCGGCCGGGGAGCGTGCGCGCGGCGCGACGATGGCAGTCACCCTCGAGCCCTGCTCGCACCACGGGCAGACCCCGCCCTGCGCGGACGCGCTGATCGAGGCTGGGATCGCCCGGGTCCTCGCCGGCGCCGTCGACCCGAACCCGCAAGTGAGCGGCCGCGGCTTCGAGCGGCTTCGCGCCGCCGGGATCGAGGTCGAAGTCGCGGTCGGCGACCCGGGCTTCCGCGCCAGGGCGCAGAACGAGGGCTACCGGACGTGGGTGACCCAGGGTCGGCCGTTCGTGACCTACAAAGCGGCTGCGACACTCGACAGCCGCGTGACGCTGGCCGGACAGCGCTGGGTGACGGGCGAAGCGAGCCGCCGAGT
>JALZOQ010000269.1 GCA_030913835.1 Actinomycetota bacterium
GCGGTCGGCCAGGGTCACGCCGCCGCCGACGCGGTCGAGCGCGCGATCCAGCGGGCCCTGCCCGAGGCGGATGTCGTCGTCCATGTCGAGCCCGTCGGCGGCGACGCCGAGATCCGCGAGCGCGCGCATGCCGCGGCGCTGGACGTCCCGCGCGTGCGCGAGATCCACAACGTCAGCGTCCTCGACGTGGCGGGCGGCACCGAGCTCTCGCTCCACCTGAAGCTGCCCGGGGACCTCTCGTTGGAGGAGGCGCACGCGGTCGCAACCGAGGTCGAGAAGGCGATCGTCGAGGCGGTTCCGGAGGTCGACAGCGTCCAGACCCACCTCGAACCGCTTACCGAGACGGGTGCCGGCCAGGAGGCGGAAGACATCGAGGCCGAGCGCGAATGCGTCCTGCGGATCGTTCGCGACGCGACGGGCGCGTCGCCGCGTGGACTCCGCTTCATCAACACCGACGAGGGCCTCGTCGCGTTCCTGACGCTCGGCCTCGACGCGAGCGTGCCTCTTGCAGACGCGCACGCGCGCGCGAGTGAGATCGAGGAACGCATCCGCCGCGAGCGCCCTGAGATCGCGGACGTGATCGTCCACACGGAACCCTGACCGCGGAAAGTGCTGCGCACTTTCCGCGGAAATTGTTTGTCCCGTCGCTTCGCTCGGGAGAGGATTGAACAACCTTGAGGTACTGCATGTTCAGCCCGAAGGGGCACGACCTGGAGCGCGGCTGGCCCGGGCTCGTGGAGGGCGACAGCGTGATCCAGCTCGCGGCGCAGACACTGCAGACGTTCTTCAGCGGCGGCGGCGCGGCGCGGCACCACGACGCCTTTCCGCTGGTCGAAGTGGACCTGCGGCCGCCCGTGCTCCACCCGCCCTCCGTACGCGACTTCTACGCGTTCGAGCAGCACGTGAAGACGGCGCGCGCTTCGCGCGGGCTCGAGGTTCCGGCCGAGTGGTACGAGCAGCCCGTCTTCTACTTCTCCAACCCGGCGGCGATCTTCGGCCCCGACGACGCGATCCCGTACCCCGAGGGCACGAAGGAGCTCGACTACGAGCTCGAGGCGGCCGCGATGATCGGTGCAGACGGGCAGATCGCCGGCTACACCGTCATGAACGACTGGTCGGCGCGCGATCTCCAGCGGCGAGAGATGAAGGTCGGGCTCGGCCCCGCGAAGGGCAAGGACTTCGCGACGAGCCTCGGCCCGTTCCTCGTCACGGCGGACGAGCTCGGCGACACGATGGTCGCGCGCGTGAACGGGGAGGAGCGCTCGCGCGGGCAGCTCTCGGAGATGCACTTCGGCTGGGACGCCCTCGTCGCGCACGCGGCGCGGAACACGACGTTGCGGCCCGGCGACGTGCTCGGGTCGGGCACGGTCGGCACGGGGTGCATCCTCGAGCAAGGCGACGAGCGCTGGCTCCGACCCGGCGACCTCGTCGAGCTCGAGATCGAGGGGATCGGCGTGCTGCGCAACACGGTCGGCCCCCGCTAGCGTTCGCCGCCATGTCCAAGGTCGCGATCGTCGGAGCGGGAGTCATGGGCGCGGCCACGGCGTGGCAGCTGGCGCGCCGCGGGCATGACGTCGAGATCCACGAGCAGTTCCACGTGGGGCACATGCACGGATCGAGCCACGGCCGCTCGCGCATCGTTCGGCTGGCGTACCCGAAGGCCGAGTGGGTCGAGTTCGCGGAGCAAGCCTTCTTCGGTTGGCGCGAGCTCGAGGCCGAGTCGGGCAAGCGGCTGCTCGAGCTGCACGGCCTGCTCGAGCTCGTCGGCGACCCCGCGACGAGCTCCCGAAACGCGCTCGACGCGTGCGGGGCCGAATACGAGCTCCTGGATGCTGCCTCCGCCCGTGCCCGCTGGGCGGTCGACCTGCCGGACGAGTGGACGGTGCTCTTCCAGCCGGAAGCCGGGATCGTCCGCGCCGACCTCGCGTGGCAGGCCTTCCTGGACATGGCAGCGAAGCGCGGTGCACGGCTCCGCGAGGGCTCGCGCGTCGCCTCGCTCGCCGACCTCGACGCCGACGTCGTCGTCGTGACGGCCGGCCCCTGGGCGGGGCGGCTCCTCGAACCGGAAGGGATCGACCTGCCGGTCAAGGTCACGCGCGAGACCGTCGCCTATTTCAAGCTCGACGGCCCAGCGCTGCCGTCGGTCGTCCAACTCGATCCCGAGACGCGCAACCACGCGATGTACTCGCTGCGCGACCCGATCCACGGGCTCAAGGCGGGCGCGCATCACGCCGGCCCCGAGACGAATCCCGACGAGGATGGCCTCCCGGATCTCGACCTGCTCGACTCGATCTCGGCGTGGGTCGGCCGGACCTACCGGGACGTCGACCCGAAGCCGCTCGGCGCCGAGACCTGCGTCTACACGACGACCGCGGACGAGAGCTTCGTCCTCGAGCGCCACGGCAGCATCGTCGTCGGCTCGCCGTGCTCGGGCCACGGCTTCAAGTTCGCGCCGGCGGTGGGCGATCGGCTCGCCCGGCTCGCGACCGCTTGACACTAGTCGCACGACCCGTCAGCGTCGGTTGCGTCAACGGGGGTCGGGGAGGGACGAATGCATCTGAGACGCTTGCTGATCGCGGTGACCGTCGGCTCGCTGCTGGTGGCTCCGACCGCGCTCGCGGGACCCAGCCCGCACATGTACGAGGGGCTGATCCGCAATATCCAGGGGATCGACAATCCGAACATCCAGCCGCTCCTGGCCAGCGCCGAGGCCTCCCAGGCGGCGTTCCTACGCGGAAACTTCTGCGCAGCGTTCGGATCGCTCGGCGCGCTCGAGAAGAAGATCGACGACCCGAACATCATCGACGACCCGAACGCCCGGCTCGCGCTGGCGGACATCGCGGCGATCCAAGACGCCTTCATCGAAGACCCGAACATCAAGCCCAGCTGCGTCGACGACCCGAACATCTAGACGCGTAGGCGAGCGGCGGCTGTCCTGCGCGGCGGCCGCCGCTATCCTGCCGCCCATGCCGTTCTATCAGCGTCTAGGCGACGTTCCGCGTAAGCGACACACCCAGTTCCGCGACAACGGGACGCTCCTGACCGAAGAGGTCATGGGCCTCGAGGGCTTCACGGGGATGGAGTCGATCGTCTACCACCTCCAGAGCCCGTGCCGCGTGATGGAACTCGGCGACTTCGAGCAGATCGAGCGTGACGAGTGGGTTCCGGACGCGCACGCGCACCGGCACTTCCACACCTACGGGATGGACTCGGGCGGCGACGAGGTCACCGGCCGGCGGCTCCTGATGTGGAACCAGGACGTCGAGATCTCACTCTGTCGGCCGTCCGAGCAAATGGACTACTTCTTCCGAAACGGCGAAGGCGACGAGTGCATCTTCGTCCACGAGGGCACCGGGACGCTGGAGACGATGTTCGGGGACTTGCCCTACAAGGAGGGCGACTACGTCGTCATCCCGCGCGGGACGATCTACCGCTTCCGGTCCGAGGGCGAACAGCGCTACCTCGTCTTCGAGTCGCCCGGTCTGATCGAGATCCCCCGCCGCTACCGCAACCACTACGGGCAGCTGCTGGAGGGCGCGCCGTACTACCACCGCGACATCCACCCGCCGGCCGAGCTGAACACGCACCGCGAGCAGGGCGAGTTCCAGCTCAAGGTGCGCGTCCGGGACGGCTACCAGACGTACGTGCTCGATTACCACCCGCTAGACGTGGTCGGCTGGGACGGCTACCTCTACCCGTGGACGTTCTCGATCCACGACTTCGAGCCGATCACGGGCCGCATCCACCAGCCGCCGCCCTCGCACCAGACCTTCCAGGGCCAGAACTTCGTGATCTGCTCGTTCTGCCCGCGCAAGCTCGACTTCGACCCCCTCGCGGTGCCGATCCCGTACCACCATTCGAATCTGCAGTCGGAGGAGATGATCTATTACGTCTCCGGCAACTTCGGCTCGCGCAAGGGAGTCGAGGTCGGCTCGATCACGCTGCACCCCTCGGGCCTGCCCCACGGGCCGCAGCCGGGCCTCGCGGAGAAGGCGATCGGGATGCACGAGACGCACGAGCTCGCCGTGATGTGCGACACGTTCCACCCGCTCAAGCTGACCAAGTTCGCCAAGGAGCTGGACGACGGCCGCTACTGGCACTCGTGGTACGAGAACGCCCAGACGGACGGCGGCGACCCGGCGGCGGTCGACGGCGACGCCACGGGCGCCGGGCTCACGTCACATCTTTAGGCGGGCGTGACCGACCGGGGCGGCGGGAAGTCGGCGAGCAGGTCGGCCACGTCGACCTGGAAGAGATCCTCCGGGTCTCGCAGGCCCTGAAATCGCCAGGCGCCGAGGCTCCTGAGGCTAACGCCGTCTGCGAGCGACTCGAGGACCGCGGCCTGGACGGCTGAGGACAGGACGATCTGGCCGCCGTGTGCCGCAGTGCCGATGCGCGCGGCGGTGTGGACCGCAAGACCGACGTAGCCGTTCTCCGTCAGCGTCGGACGCCCACGGTGGAGGCCGATTCGCAGCCGCACGGCCATCCCGTCCGGCCACGCCTTGGCCAGCATCGCCCGCTGGATGGCGAGCGCGGCCTCGAGCGCGGCCGGCGCGTGCTCGAACACCGCGAACAGCTCGTCCCCACGGGCGTCCACCTCCCGGCCACCGGCCGCACGCACGGCAGCGCGCAACAGGCGGCGAATGTCGACCAGCAGCGGCGCGTATCCATCTTCGAGCCGTCCGAGCAACTCGGTCGAGCCCTCCATGTCGGTGAGCAGGAAGGTGACGTACCCTTTCGGAAGCTTCCGCTGCGGTTGCAGCTGCGCGCTGATGAAGCCGATCGGCACGATCCCGTGCTTCTGGGCGGCTCTCAGCAGCCGGGTCCTGGCCCGGTCCCGCGCCTCGTCGTCCTCGAACGCCACCTGGCCGAACCGCGCGAGGGCGTTCCGAACGTGCGCCGCGTCGTGGATCGGCAGCCGGCGCTTGCCCCGCGAGTCGATGTAGGCGAAGCATCTGTCGGGGAGCTGCGCCCGCTCCTTCGCGCCCAACGGCGGCATCTGAACATGATTGCAAGAACTAGCGTGTCCACATGGTGCTGCTCCGCCTGCCGGATCCGTACGACTTCGAGCTCTCAACCGGGCGCTACCGCACGTTCGGTCCCGACCGGGCGAACCTGTGGCACGAGGACGCGCTGCACCGCGTCGTCGGCGGCCGCGACGTTCGCATCGCCGCAGCGCCCGGAGGAGTGGAGGTCGAGCCGCTCGACGCCGAGATCGAGGCCGTCGTGCGGACGCTGCTGGGCGCCGACTTCGACCTCGGGGCGTTCTACGAGTTCGCGCGCGGCGACACGGTTCTCGCCGGCCTCGTCCGGCGCCTGCCCGGCCTGCGGCCGCCGCTCAACCCCGACCCCTTCGAGACCCTCGTCACGTCCATCACCGCGCAGCAGGTCTCGCTGCACGCCGCCTTCTCGATCCGCAATCGCCTGATCGAGCGCTACGGCAAGCCCGGCTCGGTCGCATATGCGTTCCCGACGCGCGCGGCGCTCGCGGAGGCGGGCGAGGACGACCTGGCAGCGCTGGGCTTCTCGCGCCGGAAGGCGGAGTACGTCGTCGGCCTCGCCCGGTCGGCGCTCGACCTCCACGCTCTCGCCGACCTTCCCGACGACGAGGTGAAGTCGACGCTCGTCGGCGTCCGCGGCCTCGGCGAGTGGACGGCCGACTGGTTCCTCGCACGCCACCTCGCCCGCCCGCGGGCCTGGCCCGCAGGCGACCTGGCCGTGCGCAAGGCCGTCTCGCGCTTCTATGGTGACGGGCCGATGCTGTCGATCCCGGAAGTCCGTGCGCTCGGAGAGCGCTTCGAGCTGTTCCGGAACCTGGCCGCCCATTACCTCCTCGCAGGGCTGATCGTCCCGTGACGGTCCGTCGCGCGACGGAGGCCGACGAGCCCACGCTTCGGGAGCTGTGGGAGGAGTTCGAGCACGAGGTCCCCGCACCGCCCGGCTTCGACGAGAGCTGGGAGGAGGCCTGGCGCGACCTTGCCCGCCACGTTCGCGCAGGGGTCGCGGCGATCGCGGAGGACGACGAGGGCGCTGTCGGCTACGTCTTCGCGGCGGAGCCCGAGAAGGGACGGTCGCACGTGACCGACGCGTACGTGCGTCCGCGCGCGCGCCGGACGGGCGTGCTTACGGGGATGCTGCGCGAGGTCGTCTCCGCGCTCTCGGAGCGTGGAGTCACGCACGTCAGCCTCGATGTCCTGACCGGGAACACGGAGGCACGAGCGGTGTGGGAGCGCCTCGGCTTCACGGAGGTGATGAAGCTGATGATGACCGACCGGTCGACACTCGAGGCCCGGCTCGCGCCGGCCGACGCAGAGCCCTCGTTCGGCTCGGTTCACGTCCAGTCCGACGACGAACGGGCCGTCGAGCGGATCGTCCGCCGCTTCCTGCCTCGCGTTCGTGCGCCGTCGCGGACGGTCGTCGCGCCGACGAGCAACGGCTGGATCGCGGTGTACAACGACCGCGTCGACGAGGATCGCGATGCGCAGCGGCGGCTCGCGCGCGAGCTCTCCGACGGTCTCGGCGTCGCGGTGGCGTTTGCCGTCGAACGCGGCGAGGCCGTGCGCTACCTCCTGTACGAGCGGGGGCGGATGGTCGACGAGTACCTGTCCGTTCCGGACTACTACGGGCCGATGGCTACCGTGGACCAACTGGCGTTCGCGTCGAATCCCACGCTGGTGGCCCGGCTGACCGGGGCGGAACCGGGCCGGGTGCGCGGGGTGATCCGAAACGGCGCCTCGCCCGGCGACCTCCCGCCCCCGCGCGAGCTGCTGGCCGAGATCGCGGCCCTGATGGGGATCGACCACGCCGAGCGCGACCTCGCCGAAGCGGCGGCACTGCCCGGAGCCCGCGAGCTCGAATGATCGACCTGGCCGAGCTCCTCGCGCGGCTCGACGACCCGGAGCTCGCGATCCTCGACGTCCGCTCCAGACCGGAGTTCACCGGGGAGCGCGGCTACGCGTCGGATCCCAGGCAGGGCCACATCCCCGGCGCGCGGCACCTCTGGGTGAACGAGATCGTCGGCCGAACGCCCGAGGAGCTGCGCGAGCTCGTCGGCCTGCCGGCGGGG
>JALZOQ010000328.1 GCA_030913835.1 Actinomycetota bacterium
GCCGGCGGTAGCGCCACGAGCAGGCCGGTGCTGACGGCGAGCGCGGAGCCGCGCGGCCCGCGGCCGGCCGAGAAAGCGCGGGGAAAGCCGTCCGGCAGGAGGTAGAGCTTCGGCTTCACGACGTTTGCCACAGCCGCGAGCCGCTCCACAGTCGAGTGCAGCGCCGGCGCCTCGGCCAGCGGAAGCTCACGCGCGCCGACCATCCCCAACACCATCCGGTCGGCGTACCAGTAGGCCGCTCCGACGACGAGAAAGGCGCAGAAGACGAAGATCGAGAGCAGCCGGTACCCGCCGCCCGCGTAGCCGACGGCGCCGAGCGTGCCGCACACTGCGACGACGAGGAGCCAGACCTTGAGGATGTTCCGAGCGGAGGCGAGCAACCCGCTCAGCCTTCGTCGCCGCCGTCCTCGCGCAGCCCGCGCGGAGGCCAGTCGTCCTCGGGTGCATCGCAGCGGCTCGAGCAGTGGAGTGAGGCGATGTTCTGCAGCGGGACGAGGATGTGACCGTTCAGCTCGATGTGCGCGACGTCCTCGACGTAGCAGTACGCGGTGAGGACCCCTTCCTGGTACTCGCCGCCGAAGAGCGCGACGTCGACCTGCTCGCCTTTGTACTTGTTCGTGTAGTCCTCCACCTGGGCTCAGTGTAGTGGCGAGCCCGAGCCGTAAGCTGCCGTCCCATGGAGCTCGGCCTCCGCGATCGCAGATGCCTCGTCACCGGTTCGACCGGCGGGATCGGGCTCGCCACCGCGCGCCTGCTCGTCGCGGAAGGAGCCCGCGTGGTCACGCACGGCCGGGGCGATGCACCCGGCATCGGCGAGTCGTTGCACGTCGCCGCCGACTTCCTCGAGCCGGGCGCTCCCGAGGCCGTCGTCGCGGAGGTCGGCGCGATCGACGTGCTCGTGAACAACGTCGGCGTCGCGTACATCGCCTCGTTCGAGGAGCTGACCGACGCCCAGTGGGACGAGATGTGGCAGCTCAACGTGATGTCGTTCGTCCGCGCCATCCGGGCCGTCCTGCCGGGGATGCGCGAGCGGGGCGCCGGCGCGATCGTCAACGTCTCCTCGACGGCCGGTAAGCGCCCGTCGACGGGAATGCCGAACTACTCGGTCACGAAGGCCGCTGTCCTGTCGCTGTCGCGGCTCGTGGCCGATCTGTACGCGAAGGAGGGCATCCGCTGCAACGCGGTCACGCCCGGGCCGACGGCGACTGACGCCTGGCTGGGCGCCGGGGGTTTGGCCGAGCAGCAGGGCGAGCGGGAGGAAGTCCTCGCGAAAGTCGCCGCCGGGCGGCCGCTGGGACGGCTCGCCGAGCCTGAGGAGATCGCCGCGGTGATCGTCTTCCTCGCTTCTGAGGCCGCCAGCTACGTGACGGGCGCCGCTTGGAGCGCGGACGGCGGAACCGTCCCGATAATCATCTAGTCGCAAGCTCTAAATCGGCACCGTTTCGATCCGGGGGAGCGAGTAGCCTTGACGGCGATGCCCGAGGTTGCCGGAAGGGTCGCTGACGCCTTCGAGACCCGCGTTCGCGAGCACGAGGATCAGTGGCTCTCGCCGCTGGCCGTCCGCTCGTACGAAACGCGCGGCCGCGCCCGTGAGGAGGACGAATGCAGGCTGCGAACGCCCTTCCAGCGCGACCGCGACCGGATCCTGCACTCGAAGCCGTTTCGGAGGCTGAAGGGCAAGACGCAGGTCTTCATCGACCCGGCGGGCGATCACTACCGCACGCGGATGACCCACACGCTCGAGACGACCGGCATCGCCCGCGGAGTCGCGCGTGCGCTCCGGCTCAACGAGGACCTGACCGAGGCGATCGGGCTCGGCCACGACATGGGTCACCCGCCGTTCGGCCACGCCGGCGAGCACGCGCTCGATCGCGCGCTCGAGGAGCGCTTCGGCCGCCGCTTCCGCCACAACGAGCAGTCGCTGCGGATCGCCGAGCGCCTGAACCTCACGCACGAGGTCCGCAACGGGATCCTCACGCACACCGGCGACGTCGAGCCCGAGACGCTGGAGGGGAAGATCGTCCGGCTCGTCGACCGCGTCGCCTACATCAATCACGACATCGACGACGCGGTGCGGTTCGGGATCCTCGCGCCCGAGCAGCTTCCGCGTGACGAGGTCGAGCTGCTCGGCCCCAGGGGCTCGAAGCGCATCGACACGCTCGTCCACGACCTCGTCGAGACGTCCGAGCGCGCGGGCGACATCGCGCAAAGCGAGGAGATCGGCGCTGCGATGCTGTCGCTCCGCTCCTTCATGTTCGACCACGTCTACAACGGGCCCCACGCGGCCGTCGAGCACGACCGTGCCCACGCGGTCATCCGGACGATCTTCGATCAGCTAGTCGTCCAGGAGACGGATCCCGACGAGATCGTTGACTTCATCGCGGGGATGACCGACCGCTTCGCGCTCGAGTACGCGGATCAGGCCTAAATATCCTAATCCACAGTCTCGCGCCAGGCTGGGGAATTAACCCGAAACTTCGCGGATTTAGCGCGCAATTGATCCACAGGGCGCGGCGTCCGAACCGCCTGCAATCGTTGCAGATATGCCGTTTGCGGCCCTTTCGCGTGCGTTACTAACAGGTTGCATCCGCAGCCGCGAAGCGCAATGAGTATGGGCGTGTCTCAAACCGCCGGAGCCGTATCACCGGCGAGCACACGGCCACGCCTCCATGCGGTAGGCCGTCTTAAGGACTCCTGCGTTGAGACGGTCAAAGCCGCATCGGACTTCATAGCCGTTGTCGAGGAGCGAACGCCGCTGCGGAAGGTCGGCTCGCGCCACACCGGTCGCTGTCCGTTCCACGAAGAACGCACGCCCAGCTTCTCCGTGAACGCCGTCGACAAGCTCTACTACTGCTTCGGCTGCGGCGCGAAGGGAGACCTGATCACGTTCGTCCGCGAGACCGAGCAGCTCGACTTCGTCGGGGCGATCGAATGGCTTGCCGACCGCTTCAACATTCCGATCGAGTACGAAGAGGC
>JALZOQ010000337.1 GCA_030913835.1 Actinomycetota bacterium
ACCCACCACTTGTCCTCGCACTCGGGCATCACCTTGCCGATTCGCTTCCACCACGCGAACCGCCCGGGTAGTTGGTTCGGGTTCGGCTTCGGTCCTCGATGTGAGACCTCCACCCGTTCCCGCTCCCACACGCTCCGGGAGACGACAAGCAGGTTGACGGTGAAAGACGCCTCGCCTGAATCACTCCACTTCGATCCCTGCAGTCCGAGCATGGCCCAATGGTCAGGGCAGGGCAGCTCGTAGCTTCGACCTGAGCCTTTGAAGCCAAGCGCCCGCAGACCGGGCGCAAGCTGCGCCTTGATCATTTCGCGGTACGTCTCTTGCGCTGTCGGCACCCGCGCCGGAAGTGTGACCGATACTGCGCGGGTGCGGCCCACCCCGCTCTACCGCGTGATCGGCGCCGCGAGCGTCCCGGTGCTCCGCGGCCTCTTCCGACTCCGCGTGACCGGGCTCGAGCACGTCCCGGCGGAGGGCGGGTTCGTCCTCGCCGCGAACCACAACTCGAACTTCGACCCGTGGCCGTTGGGCGTCCCGCTCTTCCCAGACCGATTCTTGCGCTTCATGGGAAAGTCGGAGCTGTTCTGGTTCCCACTTGGCGCGTTCATCGGCGCCGCGGGCGCGTTTCCGGTTCGGCGCGGGCAGAAGGATCTCGAGGCGATCGAAACGGCGATCGAGCTCTGCCGGGAGGGACACGCGGTCGTGATGTTCCCCGAGGGCACACGCCGGAAGAAGGGCCTAGTGAAGAAGCACCAGGCGAAGGCGCACACCGGCACGGCGCGGATCGCCCTCGAGGCCGGAGTGCCGCTCGTCCCCGCCGCGATCAAGGGCACGGATCGGCTCGCGCGGTTCGCGCCCCTCTCGGTCGTGTACGGCCCTGCCGTTCCGCTCGACGATCTCCGCGGCCAGGATGTCCGCGACGCGGCGACCGCGGCGACCGAGCGCCTGATGGCCGAGATCGCTCGCCTGGAAGCGACGCTGTGAGCCGTCCCCTGCTCGTCGTCGACGGCGACTCGTTCGCGCACCGCGCGTACCACGCGCTGCCGAAGCAGATCCGCCGCGCGGAGGGCCGGCCCGGGAACGCGCTCGTCGGCTTCGCGAACATGATGCTCCGGCTCTGGGAGGCCGAGCAGCCTCGCGCGGTCTTCGTAGGCTGGGACACGCTGACCTCGCCGACGTACCGGCTCGAGGCGTTCCCCGCGTACCAGTCGGGGCGCGTGTTCGACGAGGAGCTGCTCGAGCAGCTCGACCTGCTCCCCGAGCTCTGCGACGCCCTCGGGTTCGCGCGCGCGAAGGCGCCCGGGTACGAGGCGGATGACTTCCTTGCGGCTGCGGTGGCCAGCGAGGAGGCGCAGGGCGGCACGACCCTCGTGGCCACCTCCGACCGCGACGCGTTCCAGCTCGTGAGCGCCCGGACGACCGTGCTCGCGCCGACACGTGGGGTCAGCGAGATCACGCGGGTGGGACCGGCCGAGGTCCGCGAGCGCTACGGGGTCGAGCCGGGCCAGGTGCCCGACTTCATCGCGCTGCGTGGCGATCCGTCCGACAAGCTGCCGGGCGCTCGAGGCGTGGGACCGAAGAAGGCCGCCGAGATCCTGCGGGAGTTCCGGACGCTCGAGGACGCGCTCGCGGCTGGGCGGTTCGCGGCAGAGGCGGACGACCTGCGCTTGTTCCGCCGGATCGCACAGATGGACGAGTCGGCGCCGATCCCGGATCTCCCGGACGCCGAGCCGGAGTGGGCGCGGGCCGGAGCCCTCGCCGAGAAGTGGGGGCTCGGCCAGCTCGCCGGGCGGCTCGAGGCGCTCGCGTAATCGACGTCCTGACGCATCCGTCGCTCGCGCGTCTTCACCCGACCTTCGGGCACCCGGAGTCGGAGCGGCGGATCGACGTCGTGCTGGAGACGCTGCGCGAGTGGCGCGAGGGGCGCCCGGCGTCGCGCCCGGAGGTCGAGCGTTGCCACGACCCCGCCTACGTGGCCCGGCTCGAGGCCGTGTCGGAGCCGACGCTCCTCGATCCGGACACGGTGGCTTCCGCCACGACGTACGAGGCTGCGCTTCTCGCCGCGGGCACGGCAATCGAGGCCGCGCGCCTCGGCGGGTTCGCGCTCATCCGCCCTCCCGGGCACCACGCGCTCCGCGAGCGTCAGATGGGCTTCTGCCTCTTCAACAATGTCGCGATCGCGGCACGATTCGCTCGAGAGCAGCTCGGCCTCGCGCGCGTGGCGATCGTGGACTGGGACGTCCACCACGGGAACGGGACCGACGCGATCTTCCGCGAGGACGACTCCGTCCTGTTCGTCTCGCTGCACCAGTGGCCGTTCTATCCCGGCACGGGCGGACCGGACGACCAGGACGCGACGACCGTGAACGTCGCGCTCGAAGCAGGGTCGGGTGACGCCGAGTACGCCGACGCCTTCACGCGAATCGTCGAGCCGGCCGTCGCTCGGTTCGAGCCCGACCTCGTGCTCGTCTCGGCGGGCTTCGACGCGCACGTCGAGGATCCGCTCGCCCAGATGGAGGTGACGGCCGACGGCTTCCGCGAGCTCGCGCGGCGCTCCGCCGCACTGGGACCGCGCGTCGGCGCCGTCCTCGAGGGCGGCTACAACCTCGAGACGCTGCCGGGCCTGGTCGAAGCGGCACTCGAGGGATTCTCCTCCTGACGCACGAAAGCCGGCCCGCTAGACCGGCTTCCGCCAACTTCGCCACCGCCACCGCTCCGTTTGTCGCGCGCCACCGCGCAAGGAGGGAGCTTCGCTGCTCCTCAGTATCGGCCCTGACCCACGCGGGTTAATCGCGCCCGATGGGTGATTCGACTCACCCAAAATGGGTGATTGCCGTCGGCGTTCGGCCTCCCGCCTCGAGCGGGAGTCCCTGAGCGGGTCGACCGGTCGGTTCAGACGCGGAGGTCGGCCAAGCCGCCATCCGCTGAGACGGCTTCGCCGGGTCGGCGCCTCTGCGCCTCAGCCGCGAGCGACCGAGAGCAGCTCGAGCGCGTCGCGGCGCGACGAGACGCCTAGTTTCCGCAGCAGGCTCTTGACGTGCGAGCGCACGGTGTGCTCCGAGATGAAGAGGCGCTTCGCGATCTGGTCCGTGCCGAGGTGCTCGTCGAGCAGAAGCAGCACTTCGACCTCGCGCGCGCTCAGAGCCGCGGCGATCGAGTCCGGCACGCCGGACTGGCCACTGCCGCCGGATCGCACCTCGTCGAGCAGCCGTCGCGCCACGCTGCCTGACAGGGCGGCCTCGCCGTTCGCGACCCCGCGCAGAAACCCGACGATCCGCTCCGGCGGCTCGCTCTTCAGCAGGTAGCCGGCGGCGCCGCCGCGGATCGCCGCCAGGAGGTTCTCCTCCGTGCCGGACGCCGTCAGCACGACCACCTCGCAGTTCGGCGCGGCCTCGCGTAGCCGCGGGAGCGCCTCCAGCCCGTCGACGTCCGGCATGGACAGGTCGAGAAGAACGAGGTCGGGCTGGAGGCGCCGGGCGCACTCGATCGCCTCCCTGCCGTCGCCGGCCTCCCCGACGACCGTGAAGCCGTTCTGGGTCAGGAGCGCGGACAGCGCGCCGCGCGTAAGCGGATGGTCGTCAGCGATGAGGATGGTTTCCGACACGGTCCAGGACTTATCGGCAGCCGCAGTTCTGCCGACAAGAGTGCCATGCGGCACGACGAGAACGAAGTCTTCGAGTCCTATCTGATCGGCCAGGTGCTGCTCTTTAGCCTGCTCGGGGCGGCGCTTGCGCTGTTCCTGACGTATCCGGACCTGCGCCATACCTACGAGCTACCGGAACTTCGCCTCGTTCTTCTGACGGTGACGATGGCCGTCGCCGGCATCGTCGCGGTGCTCGCCGGCCTCCGGTTCTCGGTCGACGGACGCGGTCTCGACCTGCTGCTCTCGACCGGCTTCTTCGTCCTCGCCGCCTCACACCTGCTCTTCTCGATTGCGCCCCACTTCTCGGGCGACTCGCTCGGGCGCGCGGAAGCTTGGAGCGCCCTCGTCACCCGATTCGTCGGCTGGACTCTGATCGCGCTCGCGCCGTTCGTCCACGGCCGCATCCGCGCGCGCGAGCGCGCCCTCGGGAACGCGGTCATCTCGCTCAGCTTCGTCATGGCGGCGGTCTGGGTCGGCGCCCACGCGCTCGGCACTGCCCTGCCGGACGTGACGCCTGCGGCGCCCGGGCAGGACGTCGGCGCTCCCTTCATGCTCACCGGTGTGCTCGCGGCGC
Organism: Actinomycetota bacterium; assembly: GCA_030913835.1. GTDB lineage: Bacteria > Actinomycetota > Thermoleophilia > Gaiellales > Gaiellaceae > UBA5186. Next base: position 4,215 of record JALZOQ010000337.1, read on the forward strand.
AGGCGCTGCTGAACCTCTGCGCCATCGTCGGGTTCACGTGGCGGTTCCGCGACCACGGCGACGACCTCGACCGGTGGCTCGCGCTCGGCGCGACGCTGATGCTTTTCGCGTCGCTCCACTACATCTTCACGCCGCTCGTGCACAGCGGCACCGTGTCTCAGGGCGACTTCCTGCGCGTGCTCGCATTCGGCGTCCTGCTCGTCGGCGTCTGGCGGGCAATTCGCTACTCGGAGTTCGGTCGTGCGGTGGCCGAGGAGAGGGCACGGGTCGCGCGCGAGATCCATGACGGGCTCGCGCAATACCTCTTCGCCATCTCGACGCACGCGTCGATGCTCGAGGCCGATCCTTCGCCGGCGACGATCAGACAGCTCAAGGAGGCGGCCGCGGCCGCGCAGCAGGAGGCCCGCTTCGCGGTCCTCGCCCTGTCTTCGGCGAGTGGCACCGCGCCGTTCGACGCCGCGCTGCGGCGATATGTCGAGTTCCTGACCGCCGACGGGCAGCTCGAGGTCGAGCTCGAGATCGATCCGGACACGCACCTGGCCCCGGACGAGCAGATCGAGGTCTTCCGGATCGTCCAGGAGGGTCTCGCAAACGTCCGCAAGCATGCCGGCGCCCGGCGGGCGGAGGTCGTGATCGGCCAGCGCGGTGGCGATCGCTTCGTCAAGGTGCGCGACGACGGCAAAGGGTTGTCGGAGTCGGACGGCGCGGGCCAGGGCCTGAAGAACATCAGGAAGCGGACGGAGTCGATCGAAGGCGGGCTGACCGTTACGTCGAAGCCTGGCTTCGGCACAGCGCTCGAGGTGGTCCTGCGCGCTTAAGACGCGCCGCCGCGGGGACGAACGCGGCATGAGCGATCTAGAGAAAGAACGCAAGAGCTCGCCGACGACGAGGAAGGCTCGACCGCCCCGGGTCAACCGTGGGCGAAGACCTCCAGCGGCGACGCCGACTCGATCACGGACGACGACGACTCCGACGACGAATACCGTCGGGGCAATTCCCTGACGGGCACGAGCGAACCTATGAGTGCGCGAAGCACGCGCATGGAGCTCTCCTCGTTCTCGAGCCCGTGCAGCGTGGCGAGATACGGCATCCCGGAGTGGCGGAACTTGAAGAGATAGTGACCTTCGTAGAGACCGAATTGGCCGGGGATCGGACGGGCGAGCGAGCCGCTCTGGCCCGACATCGTGACCTGTTTGCCGCGAAACGGCCTTAGAAGCAACGTCTCGTAACGCTCGATGGTGAAGTGGAGGAAACAGCAGGGCCGCAGGCGCCACGAAGCGTGGAGCGGCCGTTCGCCGTAGCTGAACGAGACTCCCGAAGCAACGTGCGGCCTCGGGTAGAGCGCCTCCGCCGTTAGCTTCGAGAACCGCGAGTTCCGCGCGAGCGAGCGCACCGGCCGCGGGAGTCGCGCGGGGCAGAGCAACGGCCCCCGCGCTGCCGCCTGTGCCTGCCGGCACGCGCGAGCGCCGGCCAGAGGG
>JALZOQ010000355.1 GCA_030913835.1 Actinomycetota bacterium
CCCTCTCGCAGCGCGACGAGGGCGGGTCGCGACTCGGCGAGGTCGCGCTCGTCGACAAGGAGGGACGCATCGGGCCGCTCGACACGGTCTTCTACGACACGCTCCTCGACGAAAACGCCACGAGCCACATCGCACTCGGCGGTGCGCTCGACTACGCCGCGGGCGACGAGGACCGGGAGCGCCTGAACCGCAGCCAGATCCACATCGACTTCATGGTCGGTGGCGCGGAGGTCGACGTCACCGGGATCACGGCGGACGGCGAGCGGGTGCCGATCCTTCGCGAAGCTAGCTGGCAGACCTAGATTCGCGTAGGTTCTGCCCGAATCTTCAAGCCGCCTTGGTTGAGGGCTAACAAACGAGAGCAAGGATTCCCCGCGCTCCGGGAGAAGTCCCGAGCCTGATCCGAATGAGGAGGAAACCCATGCACCGGAAGCTTCGCCTGCCGTCACCTGCGATCGTGATTGCCTGTATCGCACTGGCGGCCGCATTGACGGGTACCAGCGTCGCGGCAGTGAACGCGCTCGCGCCGCGTAACAGCGTCGCGAACTCGTCGATCCGCACCAACGCGGTCACATCCATCAAGGTCAAGGACCGCTCGCTGCTCGCCAGGGACTTCAGACTCGGCCAGATCCCGGCCGGTCCTGCCGGCGCCGCCGGCCCCGCAGGCCCCGCCGGTCCTGCCGGCCCCGCCGGCCCGTCGGGCACGGCCAACCTCAGGTGGGCTCTGATCAAGGCCGACGGGACGATTCTCGCGCAGTCCGGCGGCTGGTCGCTGACCGCCCACCCGTCCCCGGGCTCGTACATCTTCGCCCCGGGCACGACCGTCACGGACAAGCTCGTCCTCGCCTCGTATTCGCCGGCTCAGGACACGACCCTCAACCGCGGCGGCATCATCGCCGGCCCGTGCGGCGGATCGCCTCAGGGCTTCACGTGCACGAGTGGTAACGACACGAGCCACATCGGGATCGTCACCCTCACGTCCGTGGGGACCGCGGCCGACCGGTCGTTCTACGTCTCGATCTTCGGCTAGAACGCACCGACGCGAAAGGACTGGAGGGCCCGCCGACGAAGCGGGCCCTCCGTCGTTTCGGGGCGGTTCGTGAATACGATTGCCCCCGTGCGGGGAAGGAGACGCGTATGGCGATGACCGAGTTCGAGGGTCGCGCAGAGCTGGCCGAGCTTGGTTTCAGCGCCGACGGTGAGCTCCACTGGAACCCGACCACGTCGATGCTCTACACGCACGCGCTGCTGCGCGGGGAGGGCCGGCTCGCTGAGGGCGGGCCGCTCGCCGTCGACACGGGTGTCCATACCGGGCGCTCGCCGAAGGACAAGTTCGTCGTGCGCGAGCCCAGCTCGGAGGACCGGATCTGGTGGGGCGACGTCAACCAGGAGCTCGCGGAGGGCTCGTTTGAGCGGCTGCGCGACAAGGTCAGGGCGCATCTCGACAAGCAGGCCTCGCTTTACGTCGTCGACGCGTTCGCCGGCGCCGATCCGGCGCATCGCGTCAACGTGCGCGTGATCACCGACCACCCGTACCACGCGCTCTTTGCCAAGACGATGTTCATCGAGCCGAGCGACGAGGAGCTGGACGCGTTCGAGCCCGAGGCGCTCGTGCTGCACGCGCCAGGGCTGGAAGCGGATCCGGTGCAGGACGGAACGCGCAGCGGAACCTTCATCGTCCTCCACCCGGGCCGCACGGAGGTGCTGATCGGCGGGACGTTCTATGCCGGCGAGGTCAAGAAATCGATTTTCACCGTGATGAACGACCGGTTGCCGCTCGAGGGCGTCTTCCCGATGCACTGCTCGGCCAACGTCGGCGCGGAAGGTGACGTCGCGATCTTCTTCGGCCTCTCCGGGACGGGCAAGACGACGCTCTCGGCCGACCCGGAGCGCTCGCTGATCGGCGACGACGAGCACGGTTGGGGCGACAGCGGGGTCTTCAACATCGAGGGCGGCTGCTACGCGAAGGTGATCCGCCTCTCGCCGGAGGCCGAGCCGGAGATCTTCAAGACCACGCGCACGTTCGGGACGATCCTGGAGAACGTTGCAATCGACGACCGCGGCGTCGTCGACCTGGACGACGACTCGAAGACCGAGAACACGCGCGCGGCCTACAAGCTGGAGCAGATCGCGAACGCCTTGCCGGCAAAACGCGCCGGCCATCCGAGCTCCGTGATCTTCCTCACCGCGGACGCGTTCGGGATCCTCCCGCCGATCGCCCGGTTGAACCGCGACCAGGCGCTCTTCTACTTCCTCTCGGGCTTCACGGCGAAGCTGGCCGGGACCGAGATCGGCGTCACCGAACCGCAGCCGACGTTCTCGACCTGCTTTGGCCAGCCGTTCCTGCCGCAGCCACCGCTCGTCTACGCGCGGATGCTCGCGGCGAAGCTCGACGAGCACGGCGCCCCGGTCTGGCTGCTGAACACCGGCTGGACCGGAGGCCCGTTCGGCGAGGGCGAGCGGATGCCGATCGACGCGACCCGCGCGCTCCTTTCCGCCGCGCTTTCCGGCGAGCTCGCGAACGCAGAGCTGCGCACCGATCCCATTTTCGGCTTCGAAGTTCCCGTCTCGGTCCCCGAGGTCGACTCGAAGCTGCTCGACCCTCGCGTCACCTGGAGCGACCCGACCCGGTACGACCGCAAGGCCCGCGAGCTCGCCCGGATGTTCCGCGACAACTTCGAGAAGCGCTTCGCCGCCGACGCGAGCAACATCGCCGCGGCCGGGCCTCGCGTCTAGGGCTGGTCGAATACGGGGCAGGGCGGAGGCCCTTCCCAGGAGATGCTGTGGGAGCGGTGCAACGCGGCGTCCGCGCAGCACTCGACGTCGGGGCGCACCGAGCCTGCGCCTGACGTGGTCCGGGCCGCGTACGCCGAGATCCACGCGGGATCATTCTTCCCGTCCCTGACCTCGACGAAAGAGCCGTCCCAGAGCCCGCTGTAGTGCGAGCTCTGCTCCAGGAACTGCTTGAGGACCAGCCGGATGAATAAGTGCGGTTCAGGCACTCGAAGCGTCACGGCCGCGGCGAAGCCATAGGGCCTCAAGATCTCGAGCTCCTCCAGCTCTTCGCCTGCCGCTGCCTCGACCAGCGCCCGGAGGACGACTCCGTCTCGATCCACCGGCGGATCCAAAACGAGACGCCGCGCGTCTGTGACCGTGGAACCGCCGTCGGGACGGCTCACCCAGCTGACCGAGCCGAGACCTTCCTCCTCGAACCGGGCCTGTGCTGCGTTCCCTAGCAATTGCCCCTCCCACCACGATCGAACCGAGTCGTCCACAGTCTCCAATCTGAGCTCCAGGCCGAAGGGCCCGGGCGGAATCTCGGCGCCCAGGTCGATCAGTTCCTCGAACTCCGGCTCGTACTCGCCGACGAGGATCGCTCGACGCGGCCGCCCAACCCGTCGAGGATCTGGACTAGAACGGCCGCCTGCGCAGAGCCCGCGCCTTCGATTCGCGCCGTCGTGCCTCCCGCCCTCATCTAAGCACTCCTAGCGGCGCATTCGGCACAGCCCTTCCGATAGCTTCCTAAGCAGTGGAGGCGAAGCACGACGTCCTGGTCGTCGGCGCCGGCTGCGCAGGGATGCGCGCGGCCATCGAAGCGCACGAGGCGGGCGCCGACGTGGCGCTCATCTCGAAGATCCACCCGACGCGGAGCCACTCCGGTGCGGCCGAGGGCGGGATCAACGCGGCCCTCGGGAACGCCTCCGACGACGACCCCGAGTCGCACGCCTACGACACGGTCAAGGGCTCCGACTACCTCGGCGACCAGGACGCGATTCAGGTCCTCTGCGACGAGGCTCCGGACGACGTGTACCAGCTCGAGAACTGGGGCGCGGTCTTCTCCCGCACCGAGGACGGCCGCATCGCGCAGCGCCCCTTCGGCGCCGCCGGAGCGCCCCGCACCGCCTACGCGGCCGACATCACCGGGCACGTCCTCGTTCAGGTCCTCTACGAGCAGGTGGTCAAGCGCGACCTGCTCGTCTACGACGAGTACTTCGCCTGGCGGCTCGTGCTGAACGACGATCGCTGCCAGGGCGTCATCTGCTGGGATTTGATGAACGGCGGGCTGAAGACGATCGGCGCGAAGACGATCATCCTCGCGACGGGCGGCGCCGGGCGGCTTTACGTCGGCACGACGAACGCGTACGCCTGCACCGGAGACGGCATGTCGATGGCGATGCGCGTGGGCGTCCCGCTGAAGGACATGGAGATGATGCAGTTCCACCCGACGACGCTCTCGCCGACGGGGATCCTGATCACCGAGGGCTGCCGGGGTGAGGGCGCCTACCTGATCAACGCCGAGGGCGAGCGTTTCCTCAAGCGCTACGCGCCGAACGCGATGGAGCTCGCTTCGCGCGACGTCATCTCCAGAGCAGAGCAGACGGAGATCGACGAGGGCCGCGGAATCGACGGCAACGTCATGTTGGACCTGCGTCACCTCGGGGCGGAGAGGATTCTCGAGCGGCTGCACGGGACGCGGGAGCTCTCCATGACCTTCGCGGGCGTGGACCCGATCTTCGAGCCGATCCCGGTCCGACCAGGCGCCCACTACCACATGGGTGGCGTCGACACCGACGTCTGGGGCCGGACGAGCCTCGAGGGTCTCTATGCGGCAGGAGAAGTGGCGTGTGTCTCAGTCCACGGCGCGAACCGCCTCGGCGGGAACGCGCTGATGGAGACGATCACCTACGGCAAGCGGGCCGGCGCCCATGCTGCGG
>JALZOQ010000380.1 GCA_030913835.1 Actinomycetota bacterium
GTGTGAGCGGCAGGCCCGCCAGGGCGCGCGCCTCGCGATGCTCGATCCCGAGCGCGCTGGCGTAGAGCAGCGCGGCGACGAGCGCGGCGTCTGTCGACGGGAAGCGATAGATCCGGCCGTCTTCCAGCCACTCGACCTGGTCGGCGCTCAGTCCAGCCCGCTTCGCGGCACCCTCGACCGTCAGTTGCCGCTGCAGCCGCGCGCGTTCCAGCGGCGATTGCTCGGCGCTGCGATCGAGTTGCGGGGCGAGAGCCATGTGGGTCTTCGTCATTCTGCGGGAGGGGCGGGGAACCTGCCTTCGGCCAGATCATCGGCAGAATCGACGTCGCCTGGAGAGCCGAGGTCGTCGCACGGGACGAGCTGGGGCTCGAGCGCCCGGGCGCCCTCGTCTGGCACGCTCGCCCAAGCCTCGCGCGCGAGCAGTACGGGATGGCCGCGCGTGCCGCCGTAGCTCGCGGCGAGCACCGACGAGCCGCCTGCGCGCCACGCCTCGACGACGCGGTCGATTGCGGCGGGCGAAAGCTCGGGTCCATCCGCAAGGACGACGACCGCAGCCTCGGTCTGCGGCGAGAGGGCCTCGAGGCCGGCGCGCAGTGATGCACCTGGCCCACGCTCCCAGTCGGGCGCGTGCACGTTGGGCGCGTCGGTCTCCACGTCGTGCGCGCCGAGGACAACCACGACGCTGCCGACGCAGCTCGCGCGCACGCGCTCGAGCACGCGTGGCAGCAGGAGGCGCTGCTTCGGCGATCCAAACCGCGTCGCCGCACCCGCAGCAAGAACCACGGCGTCGATCGTCGGCTACGCCTCCGCGACGGTCGTGCGGGAGATGACGACCGGCTGGGTCGGCTGCTCCATCGCGTTGCCGAGCGCGCCGATGCGCAAGACGACGGGCAATCCGTTCGTCACCGCCCCGATGACCGCGTAGTCGGGAGGAAGACCGGCGTCGTCCGCCGTCACGACGAAGAACTGGCTGCCCGCGGTTCCCGGTGGCTCTGCACCGGTCTTCGCCATCGCCACGACGCCGAGGGTGTAACGGGCTGTCGGCCGGGGCGGATCGAGCGTGGAGAAACCCGGCCCGCCGCGGCCCGTGCCCGTCGGGTCTCCGCCCTGGATCACGAACCCCGGCACGATCCGGTGGAACGTCGTCTGGTCGAAAAAGCCCGCATTCGCCAGCGCGACAAACGCGGCGGTGGCGCGCGGGGACTGGTTCTGGTCGAGCGTGATCGTGAAGCTCCCGCAGTTCGTCTGGATCGCCACCGTGTACGTCTTCTCCGGGTCAAGCGTTTCCTTGGGCGCTTTCTGACCACCGTCGGCCTTCGGCTTCGGGGCGCTGACCCGCTTACAACTGCCGGCCGGGGGCGGTGTGGTCGCCGGCGGCGGCGGGGGCGTGGAGTCCGTACTCGTATCCCCGCCTGCGGACTGAGTCTTACCGCCGCACCCCGCCAACGCGAGGGTCAGGGCGAGGAGCACCGACCAGCGCATCACAGCGCCTCCAGGGCGCGCCGTACGAGCGCGCGCGCGATGTCGACCTTGTACGCCGTGCGCGGCAAAGGAGTCGCCTCGTCGAGCGCGGCGGCCGAAGCCAGCAGCCACGGGATCGGCGCCACCCCGGCCAGCGCGATCCTCGTCGTCCCCCCGGTTCGAGCAGCCGCGACCCCCACGACCGGGAACGCGAAAAGCTGCCGTTCCATCGCTTTGAGGTAGACGCTCGACTCAGTGGCCGGGATGTCGAGCTCGAGGATCAACTCGCTCGGCTCGAGCGTCGTGACGTCCCGATCGTCGCCGGTCGGCAGGCGGTACAGCTCGGCCATGGGGAACGTCCGGCGAGTCGTCCGCACCGTCGCGTCGAGCGCCAGGAGTGCTGCGGCAAGGTCGGACGGATGCGCGGACGCGCACCGCTCGTTGCCGAAGATCGCGTGTTCGCGGTGCTCTCCGGCCTTCGCGTGACAGACGTCGCCGCCGTGCAGGTAGCACGGGTACTTCAGCCGCCAGTACCAGCAACGCGTCGCCTGGAGAAGGTTCCCGCCGATCGTGCCCATGTTGCGGAGCTGCGGGGAAGCGGCGAGGCGGCAGGCCTCCCGCAACGCATCCGGAATTTGCAGGTCCACCTCGAGCTCGGTCAGGGTCGTCGCCGCGCCGATTCGCGAACCGTCGATCCCGCGCGGAATCAGCCCGCGGACGTCGACGAGCGTGTCGGCGCGAACGAGCCCGTCGCGGACGAGTGGCACGAGCTCCGTCCCGCCGACGAGCGCGCGCGTGCCGTTGCCGAGCGCGGCCGTTGCCTCCTCGAGTGAGCTAGGGCGAAGCAGTTCCAACCGGCTCGCGCTTCCTCGCTTCGGCTTCGCGTAGGGCTTTGAGCATCTCTTCGCGACTGATCGGCAACGAGCGCACGTCGGCGCCGGTCGCGTCGCGGATCGCATTGGCGATCGCTGCGGCGACCGGGATGATCGGCGGCTCGCCGAGACCCTTGGCGCCGAGGTTGGTCAGATGCGGATCCGGCACGTCGACGAGGTCGATCACGATCTCGGGCACGTCGGCGATCGTCGGCACCTTGTAGGTGTCGAGCGTCTGCGTGAGGATCCGGCCGCTCCCGGGATCGACGAGCCGCTCCTCCGAGAGCGTGTGCCCCAGCCCCTGGATGATCCCGCCCTCGACCTGGCTCGACGCCCCGAGCGTGTTGATCACGCGCCCCACGTCGTGGATGGCGACGATCTTGTCGACGCGTACCTCGCCGGTCTCGACGTCGACTGCGACCTCGGCGATCTGCACGCCGAACGTGAGCACTCGCATGCCGGTCGGGTTCGGCCCGCGCGCGCCCTTGCCCAGGATCTGCGCGTCCTCGAGCAGCCCCGTGATCTCGGTCAGATCCCAGGAGCCGCCGTCGGCCGAGACGATCTTCCCACCCTTCAAGTCGAGCACGCGCTCCTCGAGGTGGAAGCGCTGGGCGGCGATCTCGAGGATCTGGCGTTTCGCGTCCGCGGCCGCCGCACGTGTCGCCGGACCCATCGACGGGATCGTCGACGAGCCGGCGGAGAGGGTGGCGTACGGGCCGCGTGCGGAATCGCCGAGCGAGACGTGGACGTGGCCGACCGGGATCCCGAGCTCCTCGGCAGCGATCTGCGCCATGGCGGTGCGCGACCCGGTACCGATGTCCTGCATCGCAGTGACGACCTGCGCGTGGCCGTCGGACCCGACGCGAACCCATGCGTAGGACGGTGGGCCGCCACCGCCGTACCAGATCTGGCTCGCCAGGCCGACCCCCCGCTTCCACGGGCCGGAAGAGCTTGCGCGCACCTCGTCGCGCCGCTGCCAGTGCGGCTCCGCGCGGCGGTAGCACTCCATGAGCTCCTTCGAGGAGAACGGCCGCTCGTCCATCCGGTCCGAGTCGGCGTAGTTCCGCCGGCGCAGCTCGAGCGGGTCGAGCTCGAGCTTCGCCGCCAGCTCGTCCAGCAGGCACTCGAGGCCGAACGTCCCCTCGACGAACCCGGGCGCGCGAAACGCGGCCATCGGCGGGAGGTTCAGCTTCGCGCTGTGCTTGACCGTGCGCATGTTCTCGCAGGCGTAGAGCATCTGCATGGGGCCCTCGGTCGAGGACGACCAGCCGCCGAAGCCGATCGCATTCACGAACTCGCCTCCGAGCGCCGTCAGCGTGCCGTCCGCGCGCGCGGCCGCCGTTAGCCGCTGAATCGTCGCGTTGCGGTTTCCGGACGCGACGTTCTCCTCGCGCCGGGTGAGAGCGCAGCGCACCGGCTGCCCCGTCCGCTTGGCGAACTCGATCGCAATCGGCGTGTAGTCGCCTGGGCCGTTCTTCGAGCCGAAGCCGCCGCCCATCGCCAGGCAGATGACGCGCACCTTGTCCTGCGGCAGGCCGGTTTGCTCGGCGACAGCAGCTCGCACGCCCCAGAGGTGCTGGGTCGAGATGTAGATCGTGAGCCCGCCGTCCTCCCAGTGGGCGACCGACTGGTGCGTCTCCATCGAGTTGTGGAGGACGACCTGCGTCCGGTACTCCGCCTCGACGACGGCGTCCGCCTCCGCCAGCCCGCGCTCGAAGTCGCCGCGCTCGTAAGTCTCCGACTCGTCGAGGAGCGAGCCCTGCTTGACCGCCTCGTCGGGATCGAGCAGCGGCTCGAGCTCCTCCCACTCGACGTCGATCAGCGCCACGGCGGCTTGCGCCTGGCCGAACGTGTCGGCTGCGACGGCGGCGACGGTCGCGCCCATGTAGGCCGGCTCGTCGGTCAGGCCCTCGATGTCGCCCGGGCCGATCGCGGCCCGCACGCCGTCGGCGGCGAGGGCCCGTGCAAGGTCGATGCGCTTCACGCGCGCGCGCGCGTGAGGACTGCGGAGCACGGCCGCCTGCAACAGACCGGGCAGGCGCACGTCGGCGGTGTAACCGGCGAGGCCGCGCGCGCGGTCGTGGCCGTCGATCCGCGGGACGTCGCGCCCCACGACCTCGAGCGGCCCGGCCGGCCATTGGTCGAGCGCGTCCTCGTCGACGACGATCCACTGCTCGGTGTAGCGGCCCTCGACTTCTTTCTCGGTCTTGATCAGCCTTGCCACAACGCTACGCGTCCGGTTTGGCCGAAGGATCGTCGGCTCGATGAGAACGTTGTCTCCGCATCAGCTACACCTCGTTCTTGACGGACATTGCACGGATGGCCTCCTCGATCTTGGGATAGGTGCCGCAACGGCAGAGATTTCCGGCCATCGCATGCCGGATCTCGTCCTTCGACGGGCTCGGGCTCGCGGCGACGAGCGCACTCGCCGAGACGATCTGGCCGGGTGTGCAGAAGCCGCACTGGAGCGCGTCCGCAGCCACGAACGCGTCCACCAGCGGATGATCGCGCAGGCCTTCGATCGTCGTGACGCTGCGCCCGCCGACGGTGTGGACGAGCGTGATGCACGACAGCACCGGAACTCCGTCGAGTTGCACGGTGCACGCGCCGCAATGGCCCTCCCCGCAGGCGACCTTCGTCCCGATCAGCCCGAGATCGTCGCGGAGGACGCCGGCCAGCGAGCGCCCGACGGACGCCTCGACCTCGTATCGCCCACCGTTGATCGTCAGTTCGATCACCTCGTCGTCACCGCCAGGATGTCGGCCAGGTGGACGAGCCGGAAGGTGACCCGGTTCGTCCGCCAACGCTCGGTCTCGTCCTCGATCTGCTGCGAGTCGGCCCACAGCGTCTGTGCGGCGGCGATCAGCTCGCGGATTCTGTCGAGCTCCTCGGGCCGCCCGTTGCGGTCGTCGGTGGCGTTCAGCGCGAGGCCGAGCACGCCGACCGTGTCCGCCTGACGCGTCCAGAGGAGCGGCGTCGCCATCGACAGGTACTGGTGGATCCGCGCGAAGACCATCGGCTGCGAAAACGTGTCGGAGCCGAGTGGCCGCGTCGGCTGCTTGGGCTCCTCGCCCGCCGCGATCCGGCTCGCGTTCCCGGTCAGCATGTCGCGCACCTGCGTATCGTCGAGACCGGCGAGCCGCGCCGTCCTCAGCGCGATCAGCAGCGACGAGGGCTGCTGGCCGTAGGGAAAGTCGGACGCGTAGACAGCCTGCTCGGGCGGGACGAGGCGGTAGAACTCGAGCAGATCGACCGGGCTCCACACAGACGTGTCGAAGAAGACACCCGCGCGGCCCGCGAAGCAGTCCGCGAGCGAGGCCATGTCGGCAATGCCGGCGTGCGCGACGATCAGCTGCGCGCCGGGGTTGTCGTCCATCAGTCGCCGCAGGCCGTCGGAGATCGGAGGCAGTCCGCGGCCACCGTGGATCAGGATCGGGA
>JALZOQ010000400.1 GCA_030913835.1 Actinomycetota bacterium
CGCTCGCCGCGCGCCACCAGCTCCCGCTCGTCGACCTGGCCGTGGTCGCCGTCGAGGATGAGGCCGGGAAGCACATCGCCCTGCACGTGCTCGAGCGCGTGATCGCGATCCCGTACGCCATCGCCGACGGGCAGCTCCACGTCGCGGTCGCCGACCCGGCGAACATCCACGGCATCGACGAGCTCCGGCTGGCGACGCGCCTGCCGCTCTCGCTCGCGGTCGCCGCGCGCGACGACATCCTCGTCGAGATCCGGCGTCTCAGCCGCGCCTCCGAGGCGTTCGGAGCCCGGGCCGTCCTAGACGAGGAGGCGAGCGCCCTCGAGGACGCCGAAGAGGACGACGATCTCGAGGCCGACGACGGGATCTCCGACGCGCCGCTCGTCCGGCTCGTCAACTCCGTGATCTTCCAGGCAGCCGAGGACGGCGCCTCCGACATCCACTTCGAGCCGCAGGAGGATTCGCTCGCGGTCCGCTTCCGCATCGACGGCGTCCTCCAGGAGGTTCAGCGGATCCCGAAGCGGATGGCCCCCGGCGTCACGACCCGCTTGAAGGTGCTCGCGAAGCTCGACATCGCCGAGCGCCGAAAGCCGCAGGACGGTCGCATCTCGCTGAACGCCGCCGCTGCCGGCCGCACGCTCGACGTCCGTGTCGCAACGCTCCCGACCGTCGAGGGCGAGTCGGTCGTCATGCGTCTGTTGGACAAGTCCAAGAAGGCGCCGTCACTCGCCGAGCTCGGGCTCTCGGAGGCGATGCAGGAGAAGCTCACCGAGCTCGTCCAGCGGCCGACCGGCGCGCTGCTCGTGACCGGGCCGACCGGCTCCGGTAAGTCGACGACGCTGTACGCCGCCCTGACGCAGATCAACCGGCCCGAGATCAACATCATCACCGTCGAGGATCCGGTCGAGTACCGGCTCCCGGGCGTCAACCAGGTGCAGATCAACCCGCGCGCCGGGCTCACCTTCGCGACCGCGCTGCGGTCGATCCTGCGTTCCGACCCGGATGTCGTGATGGTGGGAGAGATCAGAGACGGCGAGACCGCCAAGATCTCGATCGAGGCCGCGATGACTGGCCACTTCGTGCTCTCCACGCTGCACACGAACGACGCTCCCGGCGCGCTGACGCGGCTGAGCGAAATGGGCGTCGAGCCGTTCCTCGTCGGGGCCGCGGTCACCGGTGTGCTCGCGCAGCGCCTGGCCCGCAAGCTCTGCACGCACTGCTGCGAGATGTATCAGCCTTCGGTGGACGACATGCTCAAGGCGCGCGTCTCGCCCGAGGTCGCTGCCGCCTCGGACGGGATGGCGTTCTACCGCAAGCGCGGCTGCCCGCGTTGCGGCCAGACGGGCTACAAGGGGCGGATCGGCATCTACCAGCTCCTCGCGATGAGCGAGCAGCTCGAGCTGCTGGCCGTCGCGAAGGCAAGCCGCGAAGACATCGAGCGCGCCGCGATCGAGGAGGGCATGCGCACCCTGTGGGACGACGGAATCGCCAAGGTCTCCGCCGGCCTCACCTCGATCGAAGAGCTCGCCCGAGTATCCGTCTGAGAGCCGTCTGAAATTTCGGCCTTCGGCCTCGATTTCAGACGGGTTTCGCTCCGGCGCCGGCGCTCGTTCACAACCGTTCGGGGACAGAGCCCGGCCGAAAATCGAGGCGAGTACGGCCGAAATTTTCGGACGCTTTATTGGGCGTGGATGTCGCAGCCCAGGTACATCAGGGCTTCGACCGCTTCCGTGACGAAGGCGGTTGCCTGCCTGGCGTCCGCGAACGTGTACGGGCCGGCTTGCGTCGGGGACGCGCTCCCCGCGGGGTAGACGTCGCTCTCGACGACGCACGAGTCGCCGTAGTCGACCGCACGGAGGACGGCGATGGAGCGACCATCGCGGCGGGCGTGACGGATGAAGAGCTCACGCGGCGCGTCGTGTCGCGCGCCCGTCGCCGCGGGGCTCGGCGGGCGAAGCGTCATCCCACCGGGGCCGCGTTCTCGGCGGCCTGCGCGACCGTTTCCTTGTCGGCGAAGCCGGCCAGCTGGACGTAGAGCGGAGGCTCGCCCGGGACGGGTCTGCGAAAGATCAGCACCGTGGGTGCGTGGATGACGCCGAGCTGTTCGGCGATCGCCTGAATCTCCGACCGGTTGAGGACGTTCACCGGCACGTAGCCAACGCGCGCCATCCGGGCCCCGGCCTTGGCCTCGGCGAGCGAGATCGCGTCGACACGCGACTGCGGGTCGTAGAGCACGGCCACGACGACGCCGTGCCTGGCGAGGGCTCGAGAGATCGAAAGCGGGAGGCCGTCCGCAGCGGCCAGAACGCGTGCCCGCGCAGCGGCCTTGCGCTTCGCGGCCGCGCGGTTGACCTTCGGGGCTGCTAGCGGAGCGCCCTTCTTGACGGCGCCCTTTTGCGCGGGTGAGGCGTTCTTCGCTGCCGTGGCGGGCTTCTTCCCGAACGGATGCGGGTTCACGTGCGACACCGGCGCAGCGGACGATCCGCCGAGCATGCTGAGCCCGAAGAACGCGCCGATCGCGGCGAGGATGCCGACGAGCGCGACGATTTGCACGGGCCTTGAAACCTTCAGCTCCACCTCATTCCTATCGGCATTCGCGCACTACGCCTAAAGAGAGAGGGCGCGGTTTCCCGCGCCCTCTCAGAACGTCACGCTTGGGTCAGGTGCTTACGGACCCGAGCAGGCCGTGGTGGTGATGTCGCCGCCGGGGCCGCGCTTGTACCACGACTTCGTTCCGACGGTGCTGCTGATGCAGTAGGACGTCGTGTTCGGCGAGCCGAGGAAGACGACGTTCTTGATGCCTTGGTCATACGCGGTCAGCTTGGCGAGCGTGAGGCCCGTGTAGCCGGCCGAGTTGTCGGCGTTGTACGCCTCGATACCCGGGACCGACGCGCGAACGTTGGCCTTGGCGGCCGAGTTGTTCGCGCGATCGCGGAAGCTCAGGTACGAGGGAATCGCGATCGCGAGCAGGATGCCCAGGATGATGATGACAACAAGCAGCTCGATGAGGGTGAAACCGCTCTCCTCACGAGCAAGCCGCTGACGAATGGTTGAAATCACTGCAGTGCTCTCCTTCCACGCGGTGGTGGGGTGGTGCTTGGTTGGTGGTGGCTGCAACCCGTATCGGCCTCATCCCTCACGGTGGGTGACCCTCGTTTGGGTGAACCGGGGATTAAGGGAGGGCTCGGCGAAACGACGGCTGTGCCGTCGGGCCGCGCTGCTCGCCCCGAGGCTGCGTCCTCAGTCGCCCCGATAGCGCTGCTATCAGGGCTCTGGCGACCGGAGGTCGCCCCATTGCCTCGGAACGACCATCGCACCCCGACAACGAGCGACGTTTCACCAAGCCCTCCGGGCACAAAGAAGGGCGCGGTCTCCCGCGCCCTTCTCGTTACAGCTCAGATGGTGCTACGGACCCGTGCAGGCGGTGGTGGTGATGTCCCCGCCGGGGCCGCGCTTGTACCAGGACTTCGTGCCGACCGTGCTGCTCACGCAGTACGAGGTCGTGTTCGGCGAACCAACGAGCACGATGTTCTTGATCCCCTGGTCGTAGGCGGTCAGCTTGGCGAGCGTCAGGCCCGTGTAACCCTGGGAGTTGTCGGCGTTATACGCCTCGATGCCCGGGACGGCTGCGCGAACGTTGGCCTTGGCGGCCGAGTTGTTCGCGCGATCGCGGAAGCTCAGGTACGAGGGAATCGCGATCGCGAGCAGGATGCCCAGGATGATGATGACAACGAGCAGCTCGATGAGGGTGAAACCAGACTCCTCACGAGCGACGCGCTGCTTCAGTGTGGAAATCATGCGTTGGTGCTCCTTCCTTGCAAGGTCGATAGCGGTGGCTGAACGTGCGTATCGGCCGCGCGTCACGGGCGGGTGAGCCTCGAACGGGGGGGATCGAGGAGCGGGCCGCTCACTCGGACCGGGGGAGCCCTCGAACGAGTGATCGGTGCCCTGAAAATCGGGCTTAAAGAAAGGGACAAGCGCTGCCGATAGCTCGGTCGAGGGAGCTAATGGCCGAAGTCGCACAGTCAATCGATCACCTGCTCGAGCAGATGGTGGCGCTCAAAGCGTCGGATCTGCACGTCACCGTGGGCACCCCCCCGGCGATTCGGGTACGGGGCGAGCTCGCGCGTCTAGACGGTTACGCGCCGTTCGACGCCGAGCAAACCCAACAACTTCTCTACCGCGTTCTCTCGAGCGAGCAGCAGAAGCAGCTCGAGATCAAGCGGCAGATCGACTTCGCGTACAGCGTCCCAGGCGTCGCGCGCTTCCGCGTGAACGTGTACTTCCAGCGCGAGAGCCTCGGCGGCGCCTTCCGCGTCATCCCCGAGGAGATCAAGACGCTGGAGGAGCTCGGGCTCCCCGCCAGTCTGCACGCGCTCGCCGAGCTTCCCCGCGGCCTCGTCCTCGTGACCGGGCCGACCGGCTCCGGTAAGTCGACGACGCTCGCCTCCGTGATCGACGAGGTCAACCGCACGCGCGCCGAGCACATCCTCACGATCGAGGATCCGATCGAGTTCGTGCACCGCCACAAGCGCTGCATCGTCAACCAGCGCGAGATCGGCGTCGACGCGACGAGCTTCGGCGAAGGCCTGCGCGCCGCGCTGCGCCAGGACCCCGACGTGATCCTCGTCGGCGAGATGCGCGACCTCGAGACGATCTCGACCGCGCTGACCGCCGCCGAGACCGGGCACCTCGTGCTCGGGACGCTGCACACGCAGAGCGCGCCCTCGACGATCGACCGCATCATCGACGTCTTTCCCCCGTCGCAGCAGGAGCAGGTGCGAATCATGATCGCCGGCTCGCTGCAGGGCGTCGTCACGCAGGCGCTGCTGCCGACCGCCGACGGCCAGGGCCGCGTGCCCGCCCTCGAAATTCTCCTCCCCGACGACGCGGTCCGGAACCTCATTCGCCAGGGGAAGGTCGAGCAGATCTACTCGATCATGCAGACCAACACCTCGCGCGGGATGCAGACGATGGAGCAGTCGCTCGCGGATCTGACGCTGCGCGGCGTGATCACACTCGAGATGGCGCTCACGCGCTCGAGCCGGAACGAGCAGCTGCTCGGCCTGCTGGAGCGCGCGGACTTCCCGATCGACGACGCGCTGAAGCCTGAGCCGAAGCCGGCTCTCGGCGGATTGCGCATGGCCGGGAGCTGACATGAGCGACAAGCAGTCCATCTGGAAGAAGGAGATCTCGCTCCGGCCGCGGCAGCGGCCTGTCCGCGTGAGCGGACCAGTGGAGGGGGACGGGGGGAACCGGGAGGTTCCCCCGGTAGAAGCGCCCGAGGTCGTCGCCGACGCGCCGGCCGAGTCCGTCCCGTTCTGGAAGAAGGAGATCCGGCTCGGTGGCGGCTCGAAGGCGCCGAAGGCCGAGCAGGCTCCGAAGGCCGCGAAGGTTCCGAAGGCCCCAAAGGCTCAGAAGCCGGCGAAGGCCGAGCGCTCCTCCGAGGAGCAGCCCTCGATCTGGAAGCGCGAACTCTCGTTCGGCAAGAAAAAGACCGCCGAGCCCGTTGTCGAGCCTGTGGCCGACGCGCTCGAG
>JALZOQ010000410.1 GCA_030913835.1 Actinomycetota bacterium
AATCGCGAGCTGATCGACGCCGCGCTCGAGGCCGCCGGCCTTGCCCGGCACTTCCGCGCGACGGTCTCCTCGGAGGCGGTCGCACGCGGAAAGCCCGCGCCGGACGTCTATCTCGAAGCGGCGCGCCGACTCGCGGTCGAGCCCGACGATTGCGCCGCCGTCGAGGACTCGCACAACGGCATCCGCTCGGCGAAGGCGGCCGGGATGCGCGTGATCGCGATCCCGAACCGACGCTTCCCACCGGGAAAGGAAGCGCTCGCGGAGGTCGATGTCGTCCTAGGCTCGATCGCCGAGCTCACACACGACGTCGTCGCCGGTTAGGAGGTTTGGCGCAGCAGCCCGAAGCAACTACATGGCGACGATGTATACTGCCACCGAGTAAGCGAGCTGCGGCGGGGGAGAAAGCCATGGAACCGACAGCGCTGGCCGCCCGCTTCATCCTCGGAAGCCTCTTCCTGCTCGCCGGGCTGTCCAAGCTCCCGCGGCGGCGCGAGTTCGCCGACGCCGTCGAGCGCTACCAGCTGCTTCCCCATCGCCTGGTACAGCCTGTCGCCCGTTTAGTACCCGTCGCCGAGCTCCTCGCCGGGGCCGCTCTGCTTCTCGGACTTGGTTTGCAGATCGTCGCCGCCGTCGTCGCGCTCATGTTGGCGGCGTTCACCGTCGCCGTCTCGACGGCGCTCCTCCGTGGCCGCGAGATCGATTGCGGGTGCTTCAGCGGCGTCTCGCCGACGCGGATCACGTGGCTCACCGTCCTGCGTAATGCCGTCCTTCTCCTTCTCGCCGCGCTTCTAAGCTGGCAGGGGCCTCGGGCGCTCGCGCTCGACGGAATCTACGGCGGGGGAGAGCCCAAGCTGTCCGCTACCGATGCGCTCGCGGTCCTCATTGCATCGACGATGGCCCTCGCGGCGTACGCCCTGGTTTCGACCAGCCTCAGTTTGCGGCGCCTCGCTTCGCACCAATCCGCAGAAGGAGGGCCAGCTTGAACGCATGGTGGATCACCGCATTCGCCTGTCTATGGCTCGTCGTTATGGTCGTCGCCGTCATCTTGCTCGGTTACTTGCGGCGCGTCACCGCGATACTCGAGCGCGCCGAGATCGCGGTGACGTCGGGACAGGTGAATTTTGGCGCGGCACGTGTTGGCATGCAGGTCGGCCAATTTGAAGTCTTGGACTCGACCGGCCACCGCGTAGCGAGCGATGACTTGCTCGCATCCGAGGCGATCTACGTCCTGTTGCACTCCGGCTGCGACCCCTGTCGTCATCTCGCCGCCAAGCTCCACGGTCTTCAGCTGGACGGTGTGCCGGTCATCGCCGTCATCGATGACACGCCGGCAGGTCGCGAGTTTGATCTGCCTGAGCATCTTCGGAATCTCTTCGACCCAGACGGCTCTATCGGCACCGCCTTCAAGAGTGGCGGCACACCGCAGGCCTTCGCGATAGCGGCGGGCGGCGTTGTCCGCGACATGATCGTTCCGGGCTCTGTCGCGGATATCGAGCAACTCGCGCGATCGCTCCGGAGGGGTAGGTGATGCCGCTGAACCTACGTCCGATGTCGCTCGAATAGCGTAAGGAGGAGGAAGTGGAAGAGACGACAACAGTCGAAGAAGGCTCTAGCAGGACTGGTTTCCTGCGACGTTTAGGCACGTTCGCGGCTGTAGGACTCGGAGTCGCGCTCATGCCCGCCACGGCGCGGGCGCAGAGCGGGCGGTGCTGTAAGGACACGAGTTGCCCGGGGTGTTCCGGTGCGGACGTCGCTTACCGGTGCGACGGCTGCGGGCAGAACTGCTGCAAGTGCCTGCCGGATCTCGGGCAGTGCTTCAATTCGACCTGCCCTTGCGGTTAGTCCGTGTCATTCTGCGGCGCTGCATCTAGGCGAAGCGGGCAGGCGTCAGCCCGCTTCGTTCCAACTGAGGTCGAACACACGCCGTGCTGAGGTTCATCCAGTCACAGCTTCGTCAGCGGCGAACGCGAGCCGCCAGCCTCGGTGGCGCGATCCTCCTGGCATCGGTGAGCTTTGTGCTCCTCTCCGCGGCGGCGACCACGAGCGACCTGCGCGTGCGTGGATCCGTCGAGAGCAACTTCCGCAACGCCTACGACATCCTCGTCCGCCCTCGCGGCTCGCTCACGCCGCTGGAACGTCGATCGAGACTCGTTCGCGACAACTACCTGAGCGGCATCTTCGGGGGGATCACGCTTGGACAGTACCGGGAGATCGAGCGAATCCCGGGCGTCGCGATCGCCGCGCCGATCGCAAATATGGGCTACGTCGCCC
>JALZOQ010000413.1 GCA_030913835.1 Actinomycetota bacterium
CATCGCGAGCGGGTCGTGCGTCTTCGCCCCGAGCTCGAAGGCGACCGTCGGCGACGTCGGGGAGACCAGGACGTCGAAGCGCTCGAACGCGTCCGCGTGCTCGCGGCGGATCACCGTGCGAACCTTCTGCGCCTGGCCGTAGTACGCCTCGTAGTAGCCCGCCGAGAGCGCGTAGGTGCCGAGCATGATCCGGCGCTTGGGCTCGTCGCCGAAGCCCTCGTCGCGGGTGCGCTCGACCATCTCGTCGTACGTCTTCGCGCCCTCGGCGCGGTGGCCGAAGCGGACACCGTCGTAGCGGGCCAGGTTCGAGGAGGCCTCCGCCGGCGCGATCAGGTAATAGCAGGGCAGGCCGTACTCGACCGAGCGCGGCAGCTCGCACTCCCCCACCTCGGCCCCCAGCTCGCGGCAGAGCTCGATCGCGCGCTGCACCTGCTCGTTCACTCCCGGCTCGATCCCTTCGGCCTCGTTGAGCTCGCGCGGGACGCCGATGCGGAGTCCCTTCAGATCCTCGCGCTCGGGCAGCTCGATCGGGGCAGGCAGCTCGACGGTCGTCGAGTCGGCCGGGTCGCGACCGGCGATGATCCGGTAGAGGAGCGCGTTGTCGCGGACGGTCTTCGTCACTGGACCGACCTGGTCGAGGCTGGAGGCGAACGCGACGACGCCGTAGCGCGAGACGGTGCCGTACGTGGGCCGGAGGCCGACCGTCCCGGTCAGCGCGGCCGGCTGCTTGATCGAGCCGCCGGTGTCGGAGCCGAGCGCCCAGGGGGCCAGTCCCGCCGACACGGCCGCCGCGGACCCGCCGCCCGAGCCTCCCGGCACGCGCGTGAGGTCCCACGGGTTGTGCGTCGGCCCGTAAGCCGAGTTCTCGGTCGACGATCCCATGGCGAACTCATCCGTATTCGTCTTGCCGAGGAGCGGCAGGCCGGCTTCCTTGCAGCGCGCCGCGACCGTCGCGTCGTACACCGGCTTGTAGCCCGCGAGGATCTTCGAGCCCGCGGTCGTCTCGACTCCCTTCGTCCCGATCACGTCCTTGAGCGCGATCGGCACGCCGTCGCCCTCGGCGTCGTCGACCGTGCGCAGGAAGGCGTGCAGCTCGGAGTCGCGAGCGGCGATCGCGTCGACGTAAGCCTGGCGCAACTCGGCGGGCGCGACGTCGCCGCGGTCGAGCAGCCCGGTCGCCGCCTCGGCAGTGAGCCGGAGCGTGTCGATCACAGACGTGTCCCCCCGGCGCGAAAGCCGTTCCCCCCCATGGGGGCGCGGAGACGCGCCCTTGCAGACACGCTAGCGAGGAATTCGCGCCGGGTCAGTTCCCGGAACGTGGCGGATGTGTGTCGACTCATGCGTCCTCGACCGTCGCGGTCGGGGGCACGCGGAAGGCATCGCCGTCTCGCTCGGGCGCGTTCGCGAACACCTCGTCGTGTGAGAGCGATGAGCGCGGCTCGTCTTCAGCGAGCACGTTCACCAGGTCCAGCGGATGCGATGTCGGCGGCACGTCAGACAGGTCGAGCTCCGAGACCTTCCCGACCGCCTCAAGGATCGCGTTCAGCTGCCCACCGAACCGCTCGAGCTCGTCGTTGCTCAGCGCGAGGCTCGCCAACCGCGCGACGTGCAGTACATCGTCTCTCTCGATCGCCATCTGTCCGTCAATCCTCGCAAAGTTCGATGTGCGCCAAGGGAGGGGCGATTGGGGCAAGCATGGGTTCCGCCAATAAAAGAGGGCCCCTTTCGGGGCCCTCGACAAACGGTTCCGAAAGGAAAAAGCTAACCGGCGGCCGCCTGAACGTTGGCGGCCTGGGCGCCCTTCGGGCCCTGAACCACCTCGAACTCGACGCGCTGGCCTTCGGTCAGCGACTTGTAGCCGTCCATCGTGATCGCGGAGAAGTGAACGAACACATCCTCCCCACCTTCGCGCTCGATGAACCCGTAGCCCTTCTCGTTCGAAAACCACTTCACGGTGCCCTGAGCCAACTGTCCTCCTATCAACAACAAAAACAACGACGGCCCGGGCACCGAGCCGCCGACCAACGGTTGAAGCGGGCTGAGCGTAGCGTCACGTGCGAGGGAACGCAAGCACGCCGCGGCGGTACCGCGCAGCGCGCACGGCGTTGCGCAGCAGGGTCGCGATCGTCATCGGGCCTACACCGCCCGGGACCGGCGTGATGTAGCCCGCAACGTCCGCCACCGCGGGGTCGATGTCGCCGCGCAGGCCCTCGTCCGTCCGGTTCATCCCGACGTCGATGACGGCAGCGCCGGGCTTGACCATCTCGGGCGTCACGAGGCCGGCCTGTCCGACGGCGACGACGAGGACTTCCGCCTCGCCCGTGTGGCTACCGAGGTCGAGCGTCTTCGAGTGGCAGATCGTGACCGTCGCGTTCGCCTGCAGGAGCAGGTGCGCCATCGGCTTGCCGACGATCAGGCTGCGGCCGACCACGACCGCGCGCGCGCCCTCGAGCTCGATGCCGTACTCGTGGAGCAGCGCGATCACCCCGAGCGGCGTCGCGCCCACGTACGTCGGTTCGCCGAGGTAGAGCTGCCCGGCGTTGAAGGGATGGAGCCCGTCGACGTCCTTGGTGGGGTCGATCGCGCGCATCACGCGGGCCTCGTCGATCTCGCCGGGGATCGGCGTCTGGACGAGGATCCCGTCCAGGGAGTCGTCCTCGTTCAGTTCTTCGACGAGCTCGATCAGCTCCTCCTCGGTCGTGCCCTCGGGCAGCCGCCTGTCGATGGCCGTGATCCCGACTTCGTCCGCGGCCTTGTGCTTGTGCCGGATGTAGATCTGCGATGCGGAATCGTCGCCGACGAGCACGGTGGCAAGACCAAGCCCGCCGAGCTCGCGCACCTCTTCGGCTACCTCGCTGCGCACGCGCGCGGCGAGCGCCTTGCCGTCCATGACCGTCGCCACGGCCAGACGTTAGCCTTTCCCTTGGATGGAGACGGAGGAGCTCACACCTGAGTCGACGGACGACCGCGGCCGGTACGACGGCGTCCTTCGCTACTACGAGCTTGCGAAGAAGCAGGAGTGGCAGGTGCGCGACCTCCCGTGGGGTGATCAGCCGCCCATTCCGGAGTACACCGGGGCCCCGGCCAAGCTCGCTCGACGTCGCGACCTCTGGCGCTCGGTGATCATGCAGCAGCTCCAGGCGGACATGTTCGCTTGCGAGATGGCCTCGCAGCTCCTGAACGCCGCGCCGCACCCCGAGGCGAAGCTCTACTACTCGACGATGGTGCAGGACGAGTCGCGCCATACAGAGGCGTGGCTCCTGCTCGCCGAGGAGGCCGGCGGCGTCGCGGAGCGCGACCCGCATCTCGACCGGCTCGCAGCGATGTTCCTCGACCTCGACACGCTCGAGGAGAAGGTCTTCGGGATGCAGGTCTTCTTCGAGCGGATGATCATCCCGCGCTTCCGGATGATCGCCGCAGGCTCACGCGGGACGGTGCTCGAGAACCTGTGCAATCGGCTGACCGTCGACGACGGGATTCACCACAGCGCGGGCATGGCCTACGAGCGCGTGCTCCTGGAGGACGCATCCAAGAAGGAGCGCCAGCAGCTCGTGAAGATGGCCAATCGGTTCCTGCCGATCTTCGTCGCGCACTCGCTGTGGCGGCCGAAGGCGCGCTCGTCGATCGCGGGGCTGATGCGGGACCGCGATATCCAGATGCTCCGCGACGACATCGAGCAGGGCGTCCGCATGGCCAGCTCGCTCGGCATTGACGTTTCGGAGCTCGAGATGCCCTCCTTTGCCTGAGCGCACACGCTGGCCGCGGAAGAACGACGCCGACTCGATCAGGGCGCGCCAGGAAGCGCTCGGCGTCGACGGGCTCGTGACCTCGGTCGACCTCGAGCAGTTCGCGAGCGCGGCGGAAGGTGTTACGGGTGTAGCGGTCATTCCGGTGTCCGTCGCGGGCCCGCTCGACGTCTCGCTCGGCGAGTACGAGCTGGACGACGCCGGCGCCGTAGTCGAGCGCTCGCGCGCGCGTGAAGACGTGTTCGTCCCGCTCGCCCACACCGAGGGCGGGCTCACCGCGTCGATGCAGCGCGGGATGAAGGCGGCCGAGGAGTCGGGCGGCTTTGCGACTCATGTCGTCGCCGACCGGATCACACGCGCCTCCTGCTTCGTCTGCTCGACCGCGGGGGAGGCGCTTGCTCTCGCGCAGTGGATCGAGGGCGAGCTTCCGAGCATGCAGGCCTGGCTCAGCGGGTCCGACGACCCCTCGCGCTCCCGTCACGCCCGCTTGCGGGAAGTCAAGACACACGTGGTCGGCCCGATGTGCCATGTCCTCTGGCGCTGGACGACCGGCGACGCGGTCGGGCCGAACATGATGACGCGCAACTCCTACGCGCTGAACATGGGCTACGTGATGCAGCGTGCGCCGGTGAAGCCGGAGCGAGCAATCCTCGAAGCCAACATGGGCGGCGACAAGAAGCCGTCGCACGAGTTCTTCCAGCAGGGGCACGGCAAGACCGTGATCGCCGAGGTCACGCTGACGGACGAAGCGATCCGCCGGGTGCTGCGGACGACCCCGGAGGACCTCGACGCGCTCTCCTGGGCCGGGACGCACGGCGCGGTCGCCTCCGGGATGCAGTCCGTGGCGTTCACGCCGGCGACCGCGATCGCCGCGATCTTTGCGGCGACGGGCCAGGACCTCGGGATGGTCGGGACGAGCTCGATGGCGCACGGCACGGGCCGGCGCGTCGAAGACGGGTTGCACGCGTCGATCCGCTTTCCGGGGCTCGAGGTGGGGACGGTGGGCGGGGGGACAACGCTGCCCTCGGCGCGCGACTGGCTCGCCGCCCTCGGCTGCGCAGGGCCCGGCAAGGTCTACCGCTTCGCGCAGATCGTGGCGGCGGCCGCGCTCGCACTCGAGATCTCCGCGTCGGCCGCGATGGCGACCGCGGGTAGCGAGAACTTCTTCAGAGCGCATCATGAGCGGGGCGGCTTGCGCTGACGGCCAACCGCATTCCTCCTCATCACGATCCTGCGTGCTGGGGATGCGGCGAGAACGCGCTGGGAATCCGGCTCGCACGGCCTCAGCTGGAGGGCCTCGAGGAGTACGAGGCGTACTTCCACTTCGACGAGCGTCACCAGGGCGGCCCGGGCCTCGCGCACGGCGGGCTCGTGTCGGCCGCGCTCGACGAGGCGTGCGGGCTACTCGCGACCTGGTACCGCTTTCCCGCGGTGACGGCCCGGATCTTCGTCCGCTACCGCCGTCCGGTGCCGATCGACACCGAGTTGCTGGCGCGGGCCGAGCTCGAATCGAGCCGCGGCCGGCGGCTGCGGATCTACGGCAAGCTCACCGACGGGGACGACGTGCTCGCGGAGGCCCGCGGCGCTTTCCTGCACGTGCCGCTCGAGCACTTCCTCTCGACGCCCGAGGGCCGCACCGCCGGCGAGGCCTGGCGCCGCCGGCTCGAGGGGGACGCGCCTACTTCTTGATGTGCAGGTCGACCCCGAGCAGCACGAGGGGCCAGAGCAGGATGGCGAGGGCGGCGGAGAGAACGCGCTTCACCGTGTCCAGATTCGTCAGGTAGTTGTGCGTCGAGGCGATCACGACCCCGACGACGACGTAGAGCACGATGATCAGCTTGCGCGGGAAAAGCATTGCGCCGCATCCTCTCATACGCGCGAGCGACGCCAAACCCGGAAGGGTGATGGCTCTTGCCGATCCAGAGCCGATATTCGGATAACCCCCCGAACGGAGCGAGGCCACCGTGTTCCGTTTCTTCATCGTCGCGGCGCTGATCGTGGGCGCGATGATCGTGATCAAGCAAGAGAGCCTGCTCCAGCGTGCCGGTCTGCTCGGCTCGTGCGACGCCGTCGCGCCACCGTCGGGCCAGGACGGCGACTGGCATGCCTGCAAGGACGGCAAGCTCTCGGGCGCGCAAGACCTCTCGCTGAAGTCGTGCACGAAGGCCGGCTACGTCGGCGTCGTCGCGTACTGGCGCTGCCCCGCGCCGATTGACGCGAACATCGTGCGCCAGTAGGGGTCAGACCCCGGACTAGGCCGGATAGGCCGGGTCGTCCCGGATCGAGTCCAGGTCGGAGTCCTTCGCCGCCCACTCCTTCAGCTTCGGATTGCGCTCGACGCCGAGCTTCAGGTGCTCGAGCGCGCGCTCCCGCTCGCCGCCGAGCGCGTAGAAGCAGGCCAGCTGGTAGTGGATCGTCGGATGCTCGGGATGCACCGCAAGACCCTCCGCGGCGATCTCGGCGGCGCGCGCATAGTCCCCAGCGTCGTACGCGGGCTGGGCGGCGAAGTAGTACTCCCATGGCGAGACCGGAAACTCGTTTGCCGGCGGCCCCCCGATCACCAGCGCGGTCGTCCCGTCCTCCTTCGCGACGGCGTGCCTGCGCGCGGCGAGATCGGGGACGAACACCAGCGTGCCCGCAGGAGCGTCCACCTCCTCCCCGTTCACGGTGAACGCGGCGCGGCCGGAGACAACGACGTAGAGCTCCGCGTGCGCGCCCGCACCCGATCCGGTCTCGTCGTGTTCCTCGATCAGCTCCTCGCCGGCGTCCGCGGTGTAGCCGTTGATCCCGAACGGGCCGACGCCGAGCCGCCGCCGCAGCGGGAGCCAGTGGACGCCGGCCACGGAGATCGGCTCGACCTCGCCCAGCCGAACGACGCGAAACGACTCGTCAGCCACCGACACGCGCCCGATTCACGAAGGGCAGTATCGCGCGATAGCGTCGATGAGTCAGACCGCGCGAAGCGGTCTTAGTTCCAGACGACCAAGGAGACACGATGGCACGACTGACGCTAGACATCACGATGTCGCTCGACGGCTTCATCGCCGGCCCGAACGCCATCCACGAGCAGCCGCTCGGCGAGGGCGGCGAGCGCCTCCACGAGTGGATCGTCGGCCTCAAGCTCTGGCGGGAGGCCCACGGCATGTCTGGCGGCGAAACCAATGCGGACACGGACGTCCTCGAGGAAGCGATCAACGCGACCGGCGCCGTTCTCATGGGCAGGCGAATGTTCAGCGGCGGTGAGGGCGCCTGGGAGGACGACCCTGGACGAGACGGCTGGTGGGGAGACGAGCCTCCTTTCCACGTGCCGGTGTTCATCCTCACTCACCACGCACGAGAGGCAGTACCGAAGGAAGGCGGAACGACGTTCACCTTCGTGACGGACGGCATCGAGTCCGCGCTCGAGCAAGCTCGGTCAGCCGCAGGCGAGAAGAACGTCGCAATCGCAGGCGGCGCGAGCGTGGCGCAGCAGTACCTGAAGGCAGGGCTCCTGGACGAAATGCAGATCCACGTCGCGCCAATGCTACTCGGCGGCGGCGTCCGCTTGTTCGAGGAGCAGGGCGACGCTAAGGCGCCGGAACTGGAACTGACCGGCGTCGTCGAGTCGCCGGCGGTGGCGCATCTCAGGTACCGCGTAGCAACTAGCCGGGCACGGCCGGATTAGTTCAAAACCTGTACCATAGAGTTATGAATTCGGAAGCGTCTTCCAAAAAGAGAGGGCGACCAGAAGTCTTCTCGGAAGAACAGCTCGAACTCGCACTTCGGGCTGGCGTTGCCGCTAGCCGGCGCGTCAGGAGTAAACGCGGAGCCCAGGACCTCGTTTACCGCATTCGAGCCGCCTACATCATTGAGGAGTACCGGAGGATTTACCCGAGCGAGTCAGAGCCCTTGAAATGGCTCTTTTATCCAGGCGACATGCGGGGTGAGACGTGGCGTCACTCTCTGCTTACCGAACTTGGCCGGGCTAGGACGCCGCAGCAGGTTGTGGCCGCTGCCATCTATATCGCCAACCGGCAGCCACCTACGAAGGCAGGTATCCGAATGATCCGAAGGGTTCGAAAGGCATTTCAGGATCAAGATGCGCAACGAACCGAGGGTCGAGAAGCAACGTAACTCGGCCGATACCGGGATACCACTCTGCTACCGTCAGAAAGCAATTCCCTGACAAGGACGGGTCATGTTCGACTGGTTACGGCAACGAAACGAGAGTTCTTCAGAGCCGATCGTCGCTTCGCCTGATTGGGAGGGTGCGGCCGCTACGCCCATGATCATCGACCTTGACGAATTTGAAACTGCTCACGACGATCCGGCGTGGAAGGCGTTCTGCGAGGAAGCTGACGAATATCTGACGTCCACGCTCGAACACGCACTGCAACCGACGACCTAGCCGTCGCTTGGAAAGAGCACTCGCCAAAGCCGTTTAGGTCGTTCTCGAAACTCGGTTTGGGACGGCTTGAAGCCCCATGTCTCGCGCCAGTAGCGATCGACATCGTCATCCCATGGATCAAGAGCGATCACGCTCGCGCCAACAGCTCGTGCTGCATTCCGCGCGACTGCAACGGCGTGATGAAGCATTGTTGCCGCGACATCCGACTCGGTGGGGTTCTCCGCACGAGCGAACCAGGTGATTAGAACCGCCCCCTGCCGAGGAAAGTCTGACCCAAGCTCCTTCCTTCCCCGCTGAGCAAGAACGACCTCGCTCATCGCCAGCGCATAGAAACCTTGCACGACGCCTTCAGACATCATCAGACGGGTCACGCAACCTGGATGTGCTTGGAGCGCACTCTCTCTTAGCCATTCAGTGGCACGTACACCCGCCTCGTGCCGCTGGGGTGCAGTGAAGCGCATTACGGCGGCACGAATGTCCTCTCGCTGAGCTGCGACCTCCGGCGTCCACTCAATCCACTCGACGGCCATTTACGCGACGCGCTTCCTACCGCTGGTTGCCGAACGCTTCCGGCCGGTCGCCCCCCTGGACTTCGGGGTTGGGCGGTTAAAGGGGGCAAGCAATGTGTAGCGTTGCTCCCACGAGAACCCAATCGGGCTCAACGGTGCCTGCTTTTGGCGGACGCGGACGCGGACGAGTCCGTTTTCGCGCAGAGTCTTCAGTCCCCGGCCGAGGGTGTCGGAGCTGATGCCGTACCATTTCGAAGCACGCTCTTGTGGAAGATCGTTGCCCGGCTGGCGTGACAGAAGGATCAGCAGAGCAGCCTTCGCCGGCACATCAAGACGGTCGCACCACTCATCGGTCCAGTACCTGTGCGACAGCTTGAAATAGTTGCCAGCTTTGCCCGGATGGCTATACGGGGTGCCGGAGCCGTCCTCTTTCAGCAAGGTGACGTTCAGGAGCCTGCGATCTCGAGCCTTCGCGATAAGGCGTTCGCTCTCGAGCCAAGTCCAGTTGCGAGAAATCAGGCTCGCCGAGTGGCGAGTCTCGTCTAAGCCCAATGCGCGAGCCCAGACAAGGGCATGAAGGCGCGTGTCAAAAGCGCCGCCGCATGCCGACGCATGCAACAAAAGGTACAGATCCAAAGCGACCTCGCGCCGGTTTCGAACGAGATCTGCAAGCGGCCCGGGTCCGCCACCTTGTGCTGTATGTTGCACAAAGGCCCGGCGGATAGGGACATGGTCGCGTTTGCAGCGGTCGAGAAGGTCTTTACGAGCAGCGGTCGCGAGTGGCGAAGCGAGTTTCACGACGCGAATCATTGCACATCAGGCGGAGAACTCTCTACGCAGTGTCCTGCTCTAGATTGCCCTGTCAGCGGATGTACATAAAGGACCAAGTCCAAGTACCAGATCAGTACAGTGAAAAGGTCCATGCCAGTCCCGGGATGCCGGTTGTCTCGCGGGGCCGTCGTCGTCGTCGTCTGTGAGTGATATGCCCGACCTTCCCGCGTCGCTGTACAAGTCCACAAGGGACAAGAGGCGCCGACCAGAATCGAACTGGTGTTTGGTTCGTCACGACTGCGCACACCAGGAACCGTATTGACGTAGTAGCGGCGTTTGTGACGGGCGGTGGGGCGGCGTGACTGTGCCCGTCCCGTACCTGGAGGACCCGGACGTGGCGCTGCTCCGTCGTTACCGCGACGGGGATGACCGCGCCGCCGATGAGTTCGTGCGCCGATTCGAGCTTGTCGCCCAGCAAGCCACGATCGGGTTCTTCCTCCCCGGCGGCGACCGCGAGGACCTTGTGCAGGCGGCTCGCGTGGGCGTGTGGATGGCGCTGCGCTCGTACGAGCCTGAGCACGGCACGCGGCTCGCCTCGTACGTCGCGACGCTCGCCCGCCGCAAGGTTCTGGAGGCGGTGACGTACGCTACGCGCGAGAAGCACCGTCCGCTCACTGAATCTGCTCGGTCTGCTGCGAACGAGGACGGCGAACGGGTCCAGATCCTCGCGCTGCTCCCGACTCGCGACGGCGACCCCGTTTCGACTCTCGAGAGTAGGGAGCGGCTGGCAGAGATCGCCCGTGACCTTCGTGCGGTGATGTCGCCGGTTGAAGCGAGCTGCTTGCTCGCTTTCGCGAATGGCCTTCGCTACAACGAGATCGCGGCGGCGCTCGGACTCCGCGGCAAAGCGCACGTCGATCAGACGCTCACGCGGGCCAGGTGGAAGCTCGGCGGTGGGCCTCCGTCACGGCCGGATCTGCGCCCGAAGAACGTGAGGCTGTACGCCTGCCCTGGCTGTAGCGGGGTTAGCCGGTCGGAGTCGCTTTGCAACGTGTGCGCGTTCAGGGAGGCCGCATGACGCAGCAGTCGCTGTTCGCGGAGGGGTTGACGGCATGACCGTTTTGGGTGTTGGCGTAGCCGCCTGCTGTGGCAGAGCACGAATCGTCTGTGGGCTGACGGCGTGAGCTTTCCTATCCTGGCAGCAGAGGACCGGGCGCGGGCCGACGTGCGTGTACTCGACGCGCTCGACACGCCAAGAACAGTGGCCGAAGTCGAGGAGCGGCTCCGCCATGAGGTCTATGAGACATGGCTTGCGGAGAACGGCTACCCGGTCGAGTACAACGACCAGGGCATCCCCACCGTGTTCGGCGCAGCTCTGCTCTCGATCGCAACTTCGGCGGAGCGCGGCTTGCCGCATGTGAACCACCAGCAGATTTACGGGCGGCTGCGGAAGTTCGAGCGTATGGGCCTTGTCTCCCGCGTGAGCGTCCCTGGCCGCAAGGCGGTCCTGTGGGCACGGGTCGCGACCCGCGACGACAAGCAGCCCAGCTCGACCGGGGAATGCACACTCCTGACCCGACGCTACCGCGTCACCGAGGGAGTCCACGGCAAGCGGTTCATCGACGTCAAGACGGACGCGGAAGTGTTCCCCGATGACGACGCCCTCGTCGCTTGGATCGAGGAAAAGAGGGCGAGGGAGCTTCCGGCTGAGGCTGACGGTAACCCACGGTTCGTGCCAGACGAGGTCGAGGCGATTCGTGTGAAGCAGACGGCAGGGAGCGCCGTCGTCGCGTGAAGCGTCCCTTCGCCCCGGTTGCTTTCAAGAACGGAGCCGGAAGGCTCCCCCTCCTTCTGGTTGTGGCTGCCCTGACCGCAAAGGCGAAGTGGTTTTTGGGGGCCAGCAGAGCTGGCTGTGTGGCAGAGCCCCACCGTCTGTGTGGGCTGGCGGCGAGCCGATGAGCGACGAGACGCGCGGAATGGACGAGGAATTGGCGGACATCATCCGGCTTCCTTTCATGGACGACTCCGCCATTGAGTCGCCTGCCGATGCCACCATGAAGCGCTACGGCTGCCGCCACAAGTACGTCCTGCTGATCTCTGAGAGTCACACACTGGAATGCGACCCTGAGAAGTGCCAGGGCTGTGGGAAGCGCTTGGGCGAGCAGATGTGCAAATGCCCGCCGAATTCCTTTTACCGGAAACCAGGCTGCGGTGCCCAACTTGATCCCTGGGAGTGGATCTCCTGGCTCACGCGCGACTGGCGCAGCTTCAGTCGCCGTTACCGAGACGCCAAGGTTCAGGCGGACGAAGCGTCTAGGAGGCTTGCCGATCTGCTCCGCGAGGAACGAAACGCAAAGTCCCGGCTGAAGGCGGCGCGGGCGAGACTCGCCGAGCTTCCCACTGTTGATGACCGCCCCGAGGCTGTCGCGTGAGGGTCCCACTACTCATCCTCGTTGCTGCTCTGGCCCTGACCGTGACAGCCCCCGCTTCAGCGGACCCGTGGCGGATCCACGCCGCCCGCCAAGCCCGACTCCAAACCTGGGCTTGTGAAGCGTCGAAGGCGCTGCCGCGTACCGGCTACCCAAAGGTCCGCTGGACGCTGCCGGTTCAGGCCAGGCGGCTCGAGACGCTCAGGTTCTGGCGCGGAATGCTCACCCATTGCCGGCGAGCTCGGGCGAGTACCGCCGCGGTGATTTGCCGGGTGTTCGGCCCGTACTGCTCGCAGGCGATCAGCGTGGCCCGGTGCGAGTCGCATCTGTTCGTCTGGGCGCGGAACGGCCAGTACCTGGGGCTGTTCCAGATGGGCTCGTACGCCCGCTCGCGGTACGGACACGGCCCGGACGCGCTCACGCAGGCTCGGGCTGCCTACCGGTACTTCGTCGGCTCAGGGAGGGACTGGTCCCCGTGGCAATGCAAACCCTAATAAAGCCCGGCGAGGGAGGCGGCGTGAGCGACACGGACAAACTCATCGAAGAAGCGCGCGCAGGCAACAAGTTCTTCCGCGAGGAGCTTGAATTGTTCGACGCCCCTGTTCTTATTGACCGTCTCGTCGATGCTCTTGTGCGGGAGCGGGAACACCGCCAGCGGGAACGCGACGAGCTGCAAGATGCCCTTAACACAGCCGTATACGCGGCCCTCGATGCCGAGCGGGAGACCGAGAGGAAAGACGAGGCGCTGCAACTCCAACGAGAAGCCCTTGAACAAATCGCGGGACCAACCCCGACTTCTCACCGTAAGACCGACGATCAGCTAACGGACGCTGTGAAATGGCGTCGCGGAATGGCACGCGACGCAATCGTCAAATCCGACGCCGCTCTTGCTCCGGTGCCTGCTACAGAAACGGACGGGAAATGAGGGACGGAAACCAAGAGCATATTGGGAGGGCGGCAGAGCCGCCTGTTGTGAAAGCAACCTCGCTGTCGGAGCGGGATCGTGGAGTCGGGGGACGCCCTGGCAGCGAAGCCTCCCGCTCCGAGAGCGACGGAGGCGACCCCCGCTACAGCCGAAAGGAAGTAAGCAATGAGTAGCTACATCGTTCTTGGCAAGTCACGGCACGAAAGAGAAGCCGACGGAGACGAGGCTCCTTACTGGCCGATTTACGTCGAGGGGGTGGCCGTTCAGCGGCAGCACGGGACATGCGGTGTTGAAGCGCGTAGCGGCCAGGCTGAAGGCGGGCGGCGAGACGGATTGGTGCGAGCTGCGCGCAGTTCCTTTTCCGTCGTGGGTAAAGAACCGTCAGGTTCTCCCTCCGCATGGTGAGGCTGGGGTGGATCACCGCTCAGAGAGTCGTGACGGGGCGACCCCCGC